>NZ_LXWA01000001.1:0-1695 GCF_001652315.1 Psychrobacter sp. SHUES1
AAAATCAAGAGTGGTGACTTTACCACCGTAATAGCGCTGCACCGTATCCAAATAAGTTTGATTGGGGCTCAAGCCTTGATGTATCCATAAGTCATTAACCGTGCTTAAGTCATAATTTGAATTGGGTTTATTAAATTGATTGTAGAGCGCGGCACTATTGGGATTAAGGATAGCTGGCGTTGGATAATGAAAGGTCTTTTGGATTTGCTGCTTTGTTTCACCCTCTGCTGCGGCATAGAGCATAGCCATGGCAGTGGACAAGCTATAGGGCGAGAAGAAGATGTTTTTATCTGATTGTGCAGGTTGCTTATTTATCTGCTGATACAGATCAATAGCGAATTGATTGTTGGCATTAACGACTTGCTTGATACCTTCAGGCGTTGAAGCAGAGTCGTCAGCAGCGATATAGTTCTTATCAGTCTTTGGGGTTGAAGGGTTCTCAGTCTTGCTAACTACAGGTTTTTCGGCTGCCGCTTTTATCAGTTGATTGTCAACCAAGCTATTATTACAACCAGCGATTGCCAGTAAACTGCCTAAAGCAAGCATACCCATGCTGAGCTTAATCGTAGGCTTTTTATAAATGTAATAGTTACGGTTTTTCACGGCGCTGTACCTCTTTATAATTCGGATGATGTCCTGATTATATACAAGGGTTTAGGCTGATTTAGTAAACATATGCTAATAAATTTAAGGATGATATTTCAGATGAATACAGTGTATAAGGACAGCCATAAGCTTAAAAAATACTTAATCATATTTTTAGCAATCTTAATATCAGGTTGTATGACACCTTCAAAAAACATGATGAATAAAGCCACTAGTGAGAATAAAGTCCTGAAGACTGAAATAGAGGATATCTCTAATATATTAACACCGACATATGCAGATATATTTACATACCCTTTTGATCCTGAGGAACCCCAGTTAGACATGGGGGTCGGTGGACGATTGGTTGTAATAGAGGGTTGTTTATTAATAGAGTCAAGTGATGGCATGTTTTCTACGCCTATACTGCCTGAAGGAGTGACCTATTGGGATAAAGGTAAAGGCATTGTCTATATTTATGACAGAGGCTTTTTAATAGGTAATATTATTCGTTCAAATGGTATTGCTTTAGATAGTCAGTTTCAAAAAGTACAAGATATTTTTATATCAAAAGCGAAGCCCTCGTGCCTCAAACGTAGCTCAATATTGTTCGGCACTAAATTTGACTAGCAGGCAAATCAGCTTAAGAGGTCAATTATAAAGAGAGAGTGCTTTACAAAAGCCAAGTAGTGAAAGTGCTTTGCCATGTATGAAAAACTCAAATACTCATTTCAAGTATCTACTGAAGAATCAGAAGTATAATTCATTGATATAAATGATGATTTATTCACTCTAACCAAGAAGCAATCAGCAAGAATTGTGCTAATATCGCTACTTTTTCAGTATGGCTGGTTTTCTCATTTTGTAATGAAAAACCCCCTTAAATAAAAAAGCTAGGAGAATGAATGAACGATCATCTTGATTTTTTAGCGTAATTCAGTGTCTCAGTTGAGACTCCTAATAGTTTAAATTAAAGTTGTTGTACTCAGGCTATGTCACATACCAAGGTTCATGAACCACTTATTTTTATATTAACTATAGGTCATTGTTTTTAATAGAAAATTAACTCTTTTAAATCGTGAACCTAAATTTAGGTAGCCATAAGTTAAA
>NZ_LXWA01000002.1:0-1372 GCF_001652315.1 Psychrobacter sp. SHUES1
GTTGACATACTCCCGCCACTTTCGACAAGCTCAAGCGGGGGATTCTAAAAGCAAAAGCTCTTAGGCGACTTTCTCACGACCGTCGCAAGTTTTCTGCTTCAACGGGCGACCTTTACTGCATCTTCCCTCGACAGACAAAACGGCATGTCCTGCCGCAAGAATATTACGAGCTGCATTAACATCTGCATTCGCAATATAACCACATTCAACGCACTCAAATTTTGCTTGGGTACGTCTATTTTCTTTTGCAACATGCTTGCATTCAAAGCAGGTTTGGCTTGTATAACGCGGGTTTACTTTAATCAGTAACCCGCCTTGCCATTGCTGTTTATACTCAAGCATAGTCAGCGCCATCGACCAACCCTGATCAAGAATTGATTTGTTCAATCCTGACTTGGCTTTGACATTGCGACCTTTATTTTCAAGAGTCCCGCTTGCAGATCCCGACATATTAACTACTTTTAAATCCTCACAGACAATCATGGCGTGGTTTTTGCTGATGTCAGTGCTGATTTTATGCAAGTAGTCATGGCGAATATTGGCAATGTGATGGTGAAGCTTTTGGATTTTACGGTTTTGCTTTTTCCAATTTTGGCTAAATAAGACCTTACGACTTAATTGGCGCTGTAGCTTTGCTAGTTTGCCTTGATTGGCTTTAAAGCTGCTCTTAGGTTTAAAGCACTGACCGTTTGAGCCGGTAACTAATTTACTGACACCTAGATCAATACCAATGGCGGTTTTAGAAGGGTGAATTGGGTTCTGTTCCAACTCTCGCTCAGTGCCAAACGACACGTACCAATGACCGGATTTCTTGCTGATGGTGACGTTTTTAATTATCCCAAGAATGTCTTGAGATTTTCTAAACTTCACAAAACCTACACCATTCGGTAGTTTGACACGATTGCCTTCAACACGGCAATATTTATCAAACTGTACCAAGCGTATTGAATCACACCCATCTGATTTGCGCTTGAAGCGCGGCATAAGCGGGCGTAATTGGATTTCTGTGCCATCAGCAAGCTTGAAGAACTTAGGCTTTTTAGGTTTTTTCTTATTCTCTTTCAATCGTGCATGAACTTTAGAGTCAAAAAAGCGTGACCAAGCAGAAGCGAGATCACGAATTTTTTGTTGTAAAGACACCGCGTTAGAGCTTGTTTTTAAGAAGGCAAACTCAGGATTTGCTTTAATATCCATGATTTTATTAACCAAATTGGTTGCATTAATAAACTCATTTTTAGCAAACATCTCAAACGATACCGCAAGCACTTGATTCCAAACAAAACGTGCAGAACCAACAAGGTTATTTAAGATAACCTCTTGTTCTGCATTAGGCTCAAGCCTAAATTTGTACGCTTTATTAATTTTCATAATG
>NZ_LXWA01000003.1:0-1365 GCF_001652315.1 Psychrobacter sp. SHUES1
AGACGGGCTCTTAGCTTCTTAGCTGTTTTCAGGTCACGTTTGCCCCAGACATAAGCGACAATCTCATTGGTAGCGCGGTCATAAGCATAAATAAGCCAAACTTTACGCTTTTTGCGATACACGTAAGTCCAAAATTCATCAATCTCTAAGCGTTCATAATAGCGCTTTTTAGGTGTAATCTTATAGACCGATGAGCCTATGGTGCTAAGGGCTTTACCAATACTAATAGAGGCTATAAGGGCTATGTCTCTGACGCCGCAACCTCTAACCGTCATTAGCCGTATGATGTCTTCTATTTTAGAGTGACAGCCATGATAAGTTAAGGCATGGTCGTCAATGAATTGACGTTTGCAGTCCTTGCACTGGTAGTTCTGCTTGCCATAGCTTTTTTTGCCGTGTATCGAAAAACTGGGACTGTGACAGTCGGGGCAATTGATCTGTATTTGTGTCTTCATAACCTCAAATATATCATCTTGCTTTGGCTGTCACCCTCCTTTCATCTCCTCAGCATACTTTCTGACACACCACCAAATATTTATGCGTTAGTAAGCTATATTGTGCAATAGATTTATAAAAATGATGCATTTTACAGTTTAGTACGTATAGACAGTTTAGTTCGTATAATGGACCACTTAAAAAATAAACGTCAACGCAATAAAAAAACCCGCTATAAAAATTGAACTGACCCCCTAAACTTGGACGGTTTAATACCAAACCCAACAATTAAAGTTGCGCCCAAGCACGAGCAGTTAACGACCGAATTCTTTGTGGCTGTTTAAGCAAATTATTCCAAGCCAAGCAAGTGGCATCGACAATAGCCTCATAACTGTCATAAAAACGATTGGATAACTCATTTTGCTTAAGGTACTGCCATACCCTCTCA
Organism: Psychrobacter sp. SHUES1; assembly: GCF_001652315.1. Lineage (NCBI taxonomy): Bacteria > Pseudomonadati > Pseudomonadota > Gammaproteobacteria > Moraxellales > Moraxellaceae > Psychrobacter > Psychrobacter sp. SHUES1. Next base: position 884 of record NZ_LXWA01000003.1, read on the forward strand.
GAAGGATTCAGCTCAGGTGAATAAGGCGGTAGTTTAAGCATAGTGACATTAGCCTGATTCAAGCTTGGTTGATGCCATAATGCGCCATCCATCACCACCACCGCATGACGTCCTTTTGGTACGGCTTTACTAATCTCTTGCATATGCAATAACATGGTATGTTTATTCACTGAAGGCAGTACTAAGCCGACCGCCTTCTTTGTCGCTTACCAAAAGGCACCAAACAGATAAGCGGAATGAAACTGTTGCTGCTTGATCAGTCGAGGTCGCCCACCGCGATAGTGCCAAACTCTGGTCAATGAGCCTTGTTGTCCTATTCGAGTTTCATCTTGAAACCAGATGTCCACTTGATCTAAGCTCACATCAGTAGGCAGTGACGCCTTAACCTGTGCTATAAAGTTTTTTTAAAAGCGTCTTGAGCTTGTATGTCGGCTTTTGGATGCTGACTACGAGCACTTATCCAACTCATATCAATCCGGTTG
>NZ_LXWA01000004.1:0-1280 GCF_001652315.1 Psychrobacter sp. SHUES1
GTAACTACTCCTACAACCTGTTGTATAATAATTATGCAACCAACTAACAATAAATATCTCATGCCAAAGCAGATCCTAAAAGCCCATAAAATCAGGCTATATCCGACTGATGAACAGCAAGTATTCTTTGCCAAGTCATTCGGCTGCGCTCGTTTTATTTGGAATAAAATGCTTGGCGATAAAATAGATCACTACAAAACTACGAAGACCACCCTAAACAACACCCCTGCTCAGTATAAAAAAGAATTTGAATGGCTAAAAGAAGTCGATAGCTTGGCATTAGCCAATGTTCAGCAAAATCTAAGAGCTGCCTATAGTAAATTTTTCAAGCAAGGCGCAGGGTTCCCTAAGTTCAAGAAAAAAGGCATTAAAGACAGTTACACCACCAACAATCAAAAAGGATCGGTAGCCGTCACCAAGAACACCGTTAAATTGCCAAAAATAGGCCACATTAAGGTTAAAATACATCAATCTGTTAATGGGCTTATCAAGAGCGCCACTATCAGCCGTACCCCATCAGGTAAGTATTACGTCAGCTTACTGATTGAAACTATCGTTAATGAATTACCAAAAACCCACTCTAACATCGGCATTGATTTAGGATTGACGGACTTTATCGTCTTATCAGACGGCAGCAAAGTGGCCAATCCTAAGTTTCTATCGAAGCTGCAAGCCAAGCTTGCGCGTGAGCAAAAGATCTTAGCCAAACGCAGAGCCGCTGCCAAAGCGGATCAACGCAAATTGTCAGAGAGCCGCAACTATCAAAAGCAAAGAATTAAAGTTGCCAAGGTCTATGAGCAAATAACCAATAGCCGCAAAGATTTCTTGCATAAACTCTCATTCAATCTCATCAAAAACCACGATGTGATTGCTATTGAGGACTTGAACATCAAAGGCATGGTTAAGAATAGAAAATTAGCTAAAGCCATATCAGACAGCTCATGGTCAGCATTCACCACCATGCTGACCTATAAAGCAGACTGGTACGGCAAAGCGCTTGTCAAAATAGACCGATGGTATCCATCGTCTAAGACTTGCTCAAACTGCGATCATCTACTGAATAAAGCTGAATTACCGCTATCGGTCAGAACATGGGATTGCCCCAGTTGTTTGCAGAAAAATGATCGAGACATTAACGCCAGTATCAATATCTTAAATCAAGGGCTGTTACTGGCTAAACAATCAAAAACTGTCGGTGCGACAGGGTTAGCTTAGTCAATTCGCTTAACCGCTGATACAGAACACCGTGTCAAGTAAGAGCGTTACCTAAGAAACCTCTA
>NZ_LXWA01000005.1:0-1277 GCF_001652315.1 Psychrobacter sp. SHUES1
TGACCCCTGCTGTCAAATCCGTATAACTAAACTTGGGAGATTTTGATTACGCAGCATGACGATAATAGTCAAACCACACCTGTCTTGGCGATTTATAGCCTAAACCCTTTTGAATTCTCGTTTGGTTGTAGTACAACTCGATATATCTAATGATATCGGTAATGGCGGCAAATCTGGTCTTATAGTCCTGATGATATATTAACTCATTCTTTAATACGCCCCAGAAGCTCTCTATAGGTGCGTTATCAAAGCAGTTACCTTTAGCGCTCATTGAGCCTGCAAGCTGATGCTGCTTGATGATCTTATGGTAGGCATGACTACAGTACTGACTGCCTCTATCAGAGTGAACGACTAGCCCTTTACTGGGTCGTTTGTTCTTGATGGCCATGTTCAATGCTTTGCATACTAGATCTGCTGTCATGCGTTTGTTGATGGCGTAACCGACAAGCTCTTTAGTGTATAAGTCTTTAACGCCTGCTAAATACAGCCAACCCTCAAGCGTCCAAATATAGGTGATGTCACTGACCCACGCTTGGTTAGGGCGACTGGCATCAAACTTCTGATCCAGTACGTTTGGATAGATCAGCTTGTTGTGATTGGAGTCGGTAGTGACTTTAAAGCGCTTGTGGCGACGGCATTTGATGCCATGTTCCTCTTTAATGCTTCTAACCATGTATAGGCTAATGTCATGGCCTTGCTCGGTGAGCGTTGCATGCAAACGTTCATAACCATAACGTTCTTTACTTTCACTGTGAGCGGCTTTAACGAGTAGCTCGCAATGGTTGCGATGTATCTGCTGCTCGCTGATATCGCGACTCAGCCAGTCGTAGTAACTTGAATGCTTAATCTTTAGCACACGGCACATAGTGGTGATGCTAAAGAAGTGCTGGTTATCTTTGATAAAGGCGTACCTGACTAGCTGTGCTTTGCAAAGTACGCCGTCGCCTTTTTTAATATCTCTCGTTCCTCTTCGGCTACTTTAAGCTGTCGTTTGAGGCGCTTGTTCTCTTCAATCACGGCTATGAGCTGTGGATCGTACTGCTCTGTTCCTACAAGCTTGCCTTGGTTGGCTTTGTTATGCCAATTAGATAAGGTCTGCATGGCGATGCCAAGCTGCTTTGCGGTCGCTGAGATATTGCCATTATTGTTTGCTATCTTCTTAACGGCTTCTGCTTTAAATTCTGTGCTGTAAGTTCTGATTTTCTTGGTCATGGTAAACTCCTGTGAATACGCTTAGTTTACCAAGTTTAGTTGTACGGTTTCTTCAGCATAGCTCA
>NZ_LXWA01000006.1:0-1263 GCF_001652315.1 Psychrobacter sp. SHUES1
ATTGACATACTCCCACCACTTTCGCCAAGCTCAAGTGGGGAATTCTAAAAGCAAACGCTCTTAGGCGACTTTCTCACGAATGTCACAAGTTTTCTGTTTCAACGGGCGACCTTTACCGCATCCTCCCTCCGCAGACAACACGGCATGTCCTGCCGCAAGAATATTTTTAGCTGCATTCACATCAGCATTTGCTTTATGCCCGCATTTGACGCACTCAAATTTAGCTTGAGTGCGTCTATTTTCCTTGGCGATATGCTTGCACTCAAAGCAGGTTTGGCTGGTATATTGCGGATTGACTTTGACAAGTAATCCGCCTGTCCAATGCTGCTTGTACTCAATCATATCGACCATCATACCCCAACCTTGATCTAAGATAGACTTGTTCAATCCTGACTTAGCTTTGACGTTGCGCCCATGCTGAGTAGCAGAGCCACTAGCAGATTTCGACATATTGGCTACTTTTAAGTCCTCACAAGCAATCATGGCGTGGTTTTTGCTGATTGTGGTGGTGATTTTATGCAAGTAGTCATGGCGGATATTGGCAATATGATGGTGTAATTTTTGAATCTTACGGTTCTGCTTTTTCCAGTTTTGACTGAATAAGACTTTTCTACTTAATTGGCGCTGTAATGCGGCCAGTTTAATTTGATTGGCTTTAAAGCTGTTTTTGGGTTTGATGTGCTGACCGTCTGAGGTAGTAATCAGTTTAGTGACACCTAAATCAATACCTATGGCGCTTGTAGAGGGGTGAATTGGGTTTTGATCCAGTTCTCGCTCACACCCAAAAGACACGTACCAGTGCCCTAATTTCTTGCTAATAGTGATGTTTTTAATGGTGCCGATGATGTCTTGCGATTTTCTAAACTTCACAAAGCCAATACCGCTAGGTAGTTTGATGCGGTTGCCTTCAATACGGCAATACTTATCAAACTGAACAAGCCTGATTGAGTCGCAGCCATCGGATTTACGTTTAAATCTTGGCATCAGTTGTCGTAGTTGAATCTCTGTGCCATCGCTTAGCTTAAAGAACTTGGGTTTTCGGAGCTTCTTTTTATTTTCTTTGAGCCTGGCATGAACTTTAGGATCAAAAAAACGTGACCAAGCAGAGGCGAGATCACGTACTTTTTGTTGTAAGGACACGGCATTGGCATGGGTTCTTAAGAAGTCAAAATCAGGATTGTTCTTTAGATCCATGATTTTATTAACCAAGTTGGTGGCATTAATAAATTCATTTTTGGCAAACATCTCAAATGAGATCGCTAG
>NZ_LXWA01000007.1:0-1056 GCF_001652315.1 Psychrobacter sp. SHUES1
GAAGTGCAACGCACCCGAAGCTAGATTTTACCTCAAGCGGTGTTCTAAACCCTAGCACCTTTCTTGGTCGATTATTTAAACTGTCTTCAATCGACTGAACTAAGTGCCTGCATAGGTTATCTAGACGCATCGACTTAGGTAGAAACTGACGAATTAAACCATTGGTATTCTCATTCGTTCCGCGCTCCCAAGAATGATAAGGCTGAGCGAAGTAAATATCAGCCTTTAACGCGGTTGCCATCGCTTCATGGTCAGCAAACTCTTTACCGTTGTCAAAGGTGATGCTTAACGCCTGCTCACCTTTTAACATGTCAATACAAGCTTGTGTGACAGCTTTTGCCTTACGATTGGGTAGCGCTTTGATCTTAGTCTCTCGAGTCGTTCTATCTACTAAAGTAACCAGAACACCTTGATGTCCATGACCAACCACCGTATCCCCTTCATAATCGCCCATACGACTGCGTGTCTCAATGATGCTAGGACGCTCAGTGATATCACAGCGGTTCGCTATTTTCCCGCGCCTATCATTGCCTTGCAGATACCGTCTCTTATAACGCTTTTGACATCTGAGGGTGGTGTGTAGAGCACCCCCTGCCTTTTTGTCAGTATAGATGTGTTGGTATATCGATTCATGGCTTGGGACATCTTCCCACCCCAGCATCCTCAGTCGCCCTGTTATCTGTTCAGGGGAGTAGTGCTTGCTGAGTAGATGCTCAATATAGCACCAGCCAAAGCGACTAATCTGTGTGCTATTCTTAACTTTGCGCGCTTTTGCCAAACGATGGGCTTGTTTGGGGCGATAACCCCTTTGTCCCAGGTTTCGCCTTATCTCTCGACTCACCGTTGATTTATGACAGCCGATAATTCTAGCTATTTCACTCATGCCTTTTTTAGCTTGCAATAGTGCTGATATTTGATATCTTTGCTCTTGGGTAAGATGTGTATAGTGTTTCATAACGTTCTGATATGTAGGAGTTGAAGTTTGAAATGCAACACGGCACATCTTACTCTTCAACTCATTCTTTTAAAACGTTGCACTTCTTATTTGAATCTAGG
>NZ_LXWA01000008.1:0-74059 GCF_001652315.1 Psychrobacter sp. SHUES1
CTTGGTGTGTTTATCATGACAAAAAGGGCAGTTTTTTGATTCATGGCTTTGATTCCTTGCAAATATAGACAGTATATAGCGTTAGACACTACGCCAGCATGAATAATGTCCATTACACCGGATTTGCGGCTTATCAAAGTTAAAAATCAGCGTATCAATATCACTTAAGATGCGCGGTAAAAAGCGTGTTTCGACCTCTTGCGGCGCTACGCTTTGCAGCATAACTTGCGTGCTATCGCTCTGTTTGGCAAGGCTACTGATTTCGATATAAATATTCGCTATCAGCTCGTTGATAACTTTTGCCGATAGCGCTTTTTGATGGGTGCTTGCCTCTATTAACGCATCAAATTGACTCAATAGCGCGGCGTAATACTTAGGTCGCGGCGTTTCGTTATGGGCAAGGTCATGTAGCCAAGCTTCAGTCAAATACCAAAGACGCTGCAAATCGTCATCTTTTGCGGTTTGCCATAAGTATTGAACGACTTTTTCTAAAGTCGCCAGTATAGAAGCGTCATTGGTATCAGCAGCAAGTAACGCTTGCGCTTGTTGACGCCAAACCAATAGCAACTGCTGATACTGCGCCTGGTCTAAACTGACCATTGCCGTACTGACGGGTAGCGCAATATCAACAATATCGTTAGTGGCAATGCTAGCAAGACTGTCCTCTTTAGAGTCTAAAGAAGCGTCTACAAGGTGATCGGTCGCTATATCATAACGCGCTAAAACTTGGGTAAGCTCAGCTGATGTTTTATTTATTAAAGCGCTATGAAAATTGCTCGTACGTGCGTAATAAACCAGCTCACCCGTAAGCAGTCGATGCGCTATGTGACCTATACGGCTCGCATCAGCATCTAAGCTATCGACTTCTGTCCTTGCAAGTAAGCTGAGCTTAGTAGCCAAATTTGCCAATATCGGCAAGTTAATCATGATCAAAGCGCCACCAATCTGATGATAGCTCTGTGTCATCTGCTCATAATCAGCGCTTTTTTCACCCAATTGCCAGCCATCAGCTATCTGTGATAATTGCTGATCAAACAGTGGCAGTAACCACTCAAGTGTCACCATGTCGTTGGGCTGGTTTTTCATAGATGTATCCTAACTCGTCTAGGCGCTAATTTAGGCACTGGTTTTTTGCCAGGCGTTAATCTGTGGGTGCGCAATACGGCGCATGTTTGAAGGACGCCAAAATAACGCCTCACCTGGAGCCAATATAATATAACCGCCTACTGCGCACTGCTCTGATAGCCGCGCTAATATATCGCGCTGATCAAACTTACGAAAATAAAGCAGCATGTTTTGGCAGACAATGACTTGTTGTAAATGCGGCGTTGGCGGTTTTTTGTCGATAATGTTGTGTAAAGCAAAGCGTACACGCTGTTTTAGCGTTGGCATCACCTGCCAGTGGGCTCGAGCGTTTTTCTCTGTATTTTTTTGCGTAGACACAGGCAGAAAACGTAATTGTTCAACGATACTTGTTGGTCGTAATAGTTGAATAAATTGCTGGCAATCTTGCGGAATCAAAGCCAGTTGCTTATTATCATACTGACCTAAACGTGCTTTTTTTAATGCCTGCTGACTGACATCAGTCCCTAATATGCTGTAATTGGTCAGCTGCCTTGCGGCCAAACTCATGTCCAGCGACCAAGTTTCTTGCCCACTGGCACAGCCGACGCTCCAGATACGGAATGAATCATCAGGATTGCTGGCGTCAATACTAGCGCTGCTATCATTAGTATTGCAGCTAGTACTAGCAGCGATTAGCTGCTCTCGTTGCCACTGTAAGGCGTAATCAGTGATAAACTCTATAGAGGGCAAATGGCGAAAAAAGCGACTTTCATGAATGAGCACTTTATCTAACAATTGCTGGCGCAGCTCATGATTAATCGGTAATTGATGCCATAATTGTCTGTTGCTCAAACCATAGGCCAGTGCCGTTTGACTGACGGCGTTGACCAACCATTTACGTTGAACATTTGGCAATATAAAACCAATCTCTTGCTCTATATAGCGTTGCCATTGCTCAGTATCAAAAGCAACATCATCCCACAAAGCTTCTGCTATCAAAGCATCGGCTTTATTAATCATCAGACTGTCTTTTTGAGTATGATTATTCACGTGACCTGCTATTAATAGTGTTGCTCAACAGAAAAACGAGTAGAGCAACTGCTTGGTTAATATTTCAATATCACAATCATAAGCTGATAACTAGAGATTACATGCTCGCCGAAACACTTTCATCGATCTCTAAATACTCATCTTCGCTAAACTCTTGCTCTAACTGCTCATCATCATTAGAAATCTTAAAGCCGGTGACCGATTCTTGCAGTGCCGCCGCCATTTCACTAAGCTCACCGATAGAGCGCGCGGTCGCCATCGAACCAGACGAGGTTTGCGAAGTAATATCTTGAATAATATTCATGGTGTGCGAGATGTGACCAGCAGACTCAGCCTGTTGTAGAGCGGCGTTAGAGATGTTTTGAATCAGGTCAGCCAAGGTATTTGAAACCGTTTGCACCTCTTCTAGTGCCTCACCCGCATCTTTTGCCAAGCGCGCTCCGCGTACGACTTCAGAAGTTGTTGATTCCATCGACATAACCGCTTCACTGGTATCGGCCTGAATGGTTTTTACCAGCGTTTCGATCTGTTTGGTTGCGTTGGCTGAACGCTCAGCAAGACGCTGAACCTCGTCGGCAACAACCGCAAAGCCTCGACCTGCTTCCCCTGCCATCGATGCCTGAATCGCAGCGTTCAATGCCAAGACGTTGGTTTGGTCAGCAATATCGTTAATTAGACCAACGATATCACCAATCTCTTGCGAAGACTCACCGAGACGCTTGATACGTTTTGAGGTTTCTTGAATCTGATCACGAATCACGTTCATACCTTCTATCGAGCGCTGTACAACTTCCGCACCGTTATAAGCAATGGCAACCGAACGCTGTGCAACCGTCGCCGATTCTGAAGCGTTATTTGACACTTGGTCAATCGAGACTGTCATCTCATTAATCGCCGCAGATACCCCAGCAATTTCTTGTGCTTGGTGCTCTGAGGCTTCAGCAAGCTCAACTGCATTCATCTGCGTTTGCTCTGAGGACTGCGAGACACGCTCAGCGGTACTATTAATAACCAGTACCAATTGGCGTAATTGGTCAATTGCAAAGTTCACAGAGTCAGCAATCGCACCGGTAAAATCTTCCGATACCGTCGCGTTTACTGTTAAGTCACCATCTGCCAAATCGCCCAACTCATCTAGTAGACGCAAAATTGCAATCTGGTTACGCTCGTTCTCTTCTTGAATCTGGCGCGCGCGCTCAGACTCCGCTTCTGCTTCTTGACGACGGCGTAAGGTTTCTTTTTCAATCAATAAACGCTCTGAGCCGCCGCGTTGTTTGAGTAATTGGTATAAAGCAAATAAAATGCCCAGTACACCTACCACAAAAACAATCACAGGCAAGATGACTGATTGATTAAAATTGCTTAAATATTGGCTGACCGACGACAATGAATTGACCAGCCAAAACAGACAAGCCACGCTCACTAAAGCACAAAGCCCTAATAACAGCTTCCATTTACTATTAGCATCTGTCGTTGTTTTATTCGTACCAGCTACAGGGTTGTTTATAACATCACTCATCGTGCCTATTCCTTTCAAACAATCGTCAAAGTCGTATCGTGACTGACTCTGAAATCATATTGCCATCAAAACAACAGTGATTCACAAAGCCTGTATGAATGCTGACATCTCATCAAACCATGTCAGCCTTTGTTCTTTTCTTGCTTTAATAAACACCCGTTAATAATCGAAGTGTTTATTAAGGTTGATGTATTTACCAAAAATCAATATTTAGAAAAAACAGCTAATTACTAGTTACTCACAGCCACTAGATGGCAGCATCGGTATATTGCAAATCCTGTGCCAGCAGACTTGGCATAAATACATACCAATCTTGCTCATCTTTGACAAACTTACCGTGATTATAAGGCGCAAACGGCGAGCTCGGTTCAAGCGCTTCTGCTCGATATTGGTCTTGGGTAAACTGCTCAATGCCCAGCACCTGATCGACCAGCAGTCCTGAAAACAGATTATCATGGTCAATCACAATGACTTTACGCTGGCTCATTTGTGGCAATCGGCTGGGCACTTGTAAAAACCGCGACAAATCGGTTAACGGCAACAAGCGCCCGCGGATGTTGGCGATGCCGAGCATCCAAGGCTTTACTAAAGGTAAGCTGGTATATTCTGGCATGGATAATACTTCTGATACTTGACCCATTGGTGCCACCAAACGCTGACCGCCAATTTCAAATACCACGCCTTGCCAATCAAACTCTTTGCCGCCGCGGCGACCACTTTTACGCGCGCGTGCTAAGTCTGCTATACGCAGCAGCTCAATAAATCCTCTGGATGCCACAAGCTACCCCATTACTTTACGAATTATCTGGACCAAACCACTTTCATCAATCGGTTTGGTGATATATTCTTTAGCGCCTTGACGCTTACCCCATACTCGATCTGTTTCTTGGTTTTTGGTACTGATCATAATAATAGGGATATGAGCAGTCGTTTTACCGCGCGTAATTTTGCGGGTTGCCTGAAAACCATTCATCTCAGGCATTACCACGTCCATCAAAATGACGTCTGGTAGATGGTCGACGGCCATCTGACAACCTTGCTCTCCATTGCTCGCTTCTAATACTTGAAAGTTATTTTTAGAAAGCATGTCGCGAAATTTCGCCATCTCAGATGGCGAGTCGTCAATGACTAAAACAGTAGTCATAGGTATTTCCTTTATTTTTGATGATATCCATCAGGATATATTGTTAAAACAAACCGATTAAAAATAAATCGTATTGATTGAATGCCAGTATTATTTTCATCAAGATAAAAATTAAGCAGCAAGCGCTCACTATTAACCTGAATAACCGAACTTATAATATTTTTATAGCAGGTCTTTAACGGGCTGCTATTCACGTTACTGATTATTTAGCGATACTGGTTAATCGCCTCAAAAAGCTCATCTTTACTAAATGGCTTGGTCAAATACTCATCAGAACCAACAATGCGCCCGCGAGCTTTATCAAACAAACCATCTTTCGATGACAACATAATCACCGGTTTGCTCGCATAATCTGGATTATTTTTTATCAAGGCACAAGTCTGATAACCATCTAAACGCGGCATCATAATATCTACGAAAATGATATCTGGATTGTTATCAACAATCTTCGCTAAGGCATCAAAACCGTCAATCGCGGTGACGACTTCACAACCTGCTTTTTGCAATAAAGTTTCTGCGGTACGGCGAATGGTTTTTGAGTCATCGATTACCATTCAAAATCAGTAAATAAGAGTAATCATTTCACCGCCTCATAATTCCCTATATAATAAAAATTCGTTGACAAGGGTGATCGCTATGACAGGTTTTATAGATTTAAGGCGTTTGAGGGCTAAATTTTCAAGCACCATACTTTTAGCTTTTAGCCCATTAAAAAAGAGTGCGTATCTTTTGGGCGCGGCGCTGCTTATCGCCTGCCAGCCCTCCCCGCCTACGTCAGAACCTGTCACAGCTGAAAATAGCGAGGCCTTTGACACGCCCCTGCTCATACGTGCTGATAGCATTACGATGACCCCTGATCATATCCTAAGCGTCAAACCAACCCGTTATCAGCCGAGCCTTGGCTTAGAAGGTGAGATTGAGCCTATCAAACAGGTAAACCTAATTGCTGCCCAAGCACTGACGGTAGAGCAGGTGTTGGTGAAAAAAAATCAACGGGTCGAAAAAGGCGCACCATTATTCACCGTTCGATGGCAAGCAGCGCCTATTGAATCAACAGAGTCATCTGAACAAGCCGATGATGAAGTAGCAACTTCCTTAGAAGTAGAAGATGAAGTAGTAGATAATAAAGGTGCGGCCACTGAACCAAAACCGTCTGCCGTCAACAGTACTCAAGCGGCGCCAAAAGATTCCACTGCTAAGAATTCAGATAACATAAAACCCAGTACAGAAAAAAATGGTGAGGATGTTAAAGGAAATTCTGCTAGTGCTAGCAATAACGACTTAGACAATAACCAAGCTTCTAAGCATACAGAAACGGCGAATAATTTGATAACGGTACGGGCAAGCTTCGCAGGTCATATCGAAAAGCTATACGTCAAAAGCGGCCAACAAGTAGCACCGCGTCAACCTCTTTTAAAGCTTAGCGACGGGACGGAGCTGCATTTTAGCGCAAGCTTACCGATTGAAGCCAAATCACAAATCTCCGTTGGACAAACGGTTAACTTCACGGCGGAAGGCTTGATAGATAAATTTACCGGTCAGGTCAGTAAGCTGACAGTCACTGAGTTACCAAAGCAGCTATTGGTTTATGTCAATGTGGTTGATAATGAAGTCAGTCGCAACCAAATACGACCTGATATGCAGGTGACTGGGCGCGTTGACTACGGACAAATAGAAGTTGGAACCATTGTTCCTAAGCGCGCGCTGCACAATGTTGACCTAACCGTGCTGCACAAACCGCCTTATAAGCCGCTGCGTCCTTTGCATGCTAACGTTTGGATTATCAAACAAGACCAGCGTTTGACGCGCCAGCCCGTCGAAGTTATCGAGTATGACCCCTTGACTAAGCAGTATTTAATTGCCGGTATTACCAATGACAGTTTGATTTGCTTGGCAAACTTACCGGTGGAATCTGAAGGAAAAAAGGCGGTAATTTCATAAGCGCCAAAGCTCGTAGTTACATTGTGTAGAAACATTAACAAAGCCTATCTTGTTTAATAACATCCTGTTTAGGCAATATAGCGTAAACTAATAGGGATTACGCTTTAAGTGAGAATGAACTAAGAGTTAAGGGCTTTGAAAATTTAGGGCGTGCTTATTTACAAAAACAGTTTTATAAAGACAGCATTTGTAGATAGGCACTTTTAAAGCAGTATTTTTAAACAGCATTTTAAACAAACTATAACAACAACTAGAGGAAAAATTATGAGTAAGCAAATTTTATTAATTGAAGACGATCCAGATTTAGCCGAATTAATCAGCGATTATCTGACCATGAACTATTATGATGTACATCATGCAGGACTAGGTCAAGAAGGTTTGGACTTGTTAGACGCTAAAGAGCGTGACATCGATTTGGTGGTGCTAGATTTGATGCTGCCTGATATGGATGGCATGCAAGTTTGCCAAAAGATACGTGGCAACAAAAACAACATGACCAATAAAGTGCCGATTATTATGCTAACGGCGAAAGGCGATACCACAGACCGTGTATTAGGTTTAGAGATGGGCGCCGATGATTATATTGCCAAACCCTTTGAGCCGCGCGAACTACTCGCGCGTATTCGTGCCGTCATTCGTCGTCATGAGCAGCCAAATCAAGCTGACAGCCAGTCAGATAGTTTAACGTTTGGGCGCCTAAGCGTTTTTCCTGACAGTCATGAAGTCACTATCGATGATCAACCAGTCCGTTTGACGACGCATCAATTTCAGCTGCTGCATTACTTTGCTACCCACTCGGGCAAAGTGTTAAACCGTGAGCAATTATGGCAAGCGATGCCAAACGATGATAGCTCAGATAATATTGATCGCGCCATTGACGTGCATATTTCGCGCTTGCGTGCGTTAATCGAAGACAATCCGCGCCAGCCAAAACGTATCATTACCGTACGCGGTGTGGGTTATCAATTCGCTACCGATCAGGTATAGTTAGCACATGCAATCAAACGCTATTAAACTAAGCCCGTATTGCGATAAACTTATTAAAATAAAATGAATAAAATGGTTATAAGCGTTTGATAATAGAGATGATTTAATGCAACAACTGGGTTTTCGTTCCGTATTTGCCAAACTATTTGCCAGTGTCATGCTGGCACTTATTTTATTTGCGGTAGCGATGGTGTTATTGACCCAGTTGGTACATGACAAAGACGCTGGTATTCGTTCAGAAATCTTAGCCACGCAAATTTTGGGTCAAGTCGACCCATTTTTGCATGAGCTAAATATTGCTGTCAGTAAAGACAACCGTTTACAAGCGCGCTTTATGCTAGCGGTGGTCAAGAAAAGCTTTGATATTTTTGATGAATCACTGCAAGCAAAAATGGGCCTATATGACAATGAAGGTCATTTGCTCATGCAAAGCGACAACAGCGATTTGCCATTAGAATTGCCTGCGCCGCCCTCGCTATTAGCGCGCGTCTTTCCCTCATTTGCCGAAACCTCCCCAACCAAGCAAGCCCAAGTTTATAGTAGCACCGGCTATACGCTATTATACGAATCACGCCTGCCGCCTAAAAAACCTGTCCTCTCTGCCGCCTTAAATTTATTTACTGGTACGCTATTGCTGCTGCTTATCATGGCAGGGGTGCTTTGGTGGATTGCGCGTACCATTACTTGGCGTATCAATCAGATGAGCCAACAAATGGCGCAATTGGGCGACGGCGACTTTACGGTGCGAGTCAATGCCCGCGGTAATGATGAGATTGCATCGCTTGCGCGCGGCTTTAACCAAGCAGCACAAAAAATTGAACACCTAATCAATGCCAATAACCTGCTATTGGCGCACGCCTCGCACGAGCTGCGTACGCCCATCACCCGTATTCGCTTACAGATTGAGATGATGGATATGCTGGCGGGTGCATTGCCGAGTGATACCAAAGAAAAATTTGATAAGCGTGCCCAAGCTATCAATCGCGATTTGTCTGGATTAAACGATTTGGTCGAGAGTATTTTGCTGGTCAGTCGTTTAGATGCTGGACACGCGCTACAACAAGTTGAGCATTTGGACTTATATGATTTAGTAAACCAAGAACGCCAGCATTATCCTCAAGCAACCTTGATTGGCGAGCATATCGTTATTGATGGCCAATCGTCAATGCTGACCCATTTAATTCGTAACCTATTGACCAATGCTATGTTGCACGGCAAGCCGCCAGTTACGGTATTACTTTACGGTGTGCAAACGCTGGATGAAGCCGACGCTATTCCTGATTATCTTTTGCAAACCATACTGTGCAGCAGCTTTGTCGATTATAACAGCCCAGACTTTGATTACGATGAAGAAGCGCCTCATAGTAACCATGCGCTTGAAACCAGTCAAAATGTACAACCAAATGATGACGCCACAATTACTAACGATAATATTGTTCCTAGCGATAATAAAGCCACCTCAACATCAACTTCGACAGAAGAAGCATCGACCGCAGCGTTATTACCAGCGCCAGTGATTTATAAAAATGGTGAAAGCATCACTGTGGATGCTGAGATTGATGGCAATACGAATAGTGATAACAGCACAGATACTGATAAATCAGCGACGGCAAAAACTATTGACTCATCTAATGAGCGAAACAATGACCTAAGTAGCACCACTGAGACCGAAGCCGTTGTTGAACCGTCGTTATTACTTACCTATCAGCGCTTTACTACCGATTTGACAGAAAAAATTAAGAAAGTTATTTGGCGCGCGGTTCCTGAACAACAAGAAACATCCATCGACGACATCGATGACAAGACTATCAATAAACAGATAGAAGAAGCGGATAAAAGCGTTAGTACTGAGAAGGATGACGCCAAAAGTGCCTCCAAAGACAATAATAAAGAAAACAGTAATAAAGAAAACGGCGACACGGCAAACGCTACCCGCAAAGAGGGCATATTTAGTAAGCATCTCAAAAAGCCGAAAGCTGAGCCAACACGCCCGCTACCGAAATTTGCGGTGCTGGCGGTGATTGATGAAGGCGAAGGTATCCCCGAAAATAAACGCGAAGAAGTCTTTAGCCCCTTTGTACGCTTACAGCAAAAAAACAAAGGCTCAGGGCTTGGCTTGTCGTTGGTTGCTCAAATAGTAACGGCGCACCAAGGCCGTATCATTACAGATACCATCAATGGTCATACGCGATTTTTAGTGGTATTACCCGTTAAGCACGACCCTCATTATCAGCATGACAGCCGTCACTAATCTCATCAGCTAACCAAGCTACAGCCAAGATTATCCGTTAATCATGGATGTCCATATCCAAAACGCTGCATAATATGCTATATTAGCGCCCCTTATTATAGGGTTATTGAAGGTTGATTTTAATTTGCGCACAAATACGCAAAAGAGCCTGCAACCGCTTCATAGCCATTAAAATATTTATTAAATTTTGAGCATTCCATGAGTGACATGATTGTCTTAAACGATGTGACCAAAAGCTTTTTAAGCGACCGGTCTATAAAAGATAAAGACGGCAAGCCACATTGGTTTACTGCGGTTGAGCCGACATCTTTAACGGTAAAACAAGGCGAAATCTTTGGTTTAATGGGTTATTCGGGCGCGGGTAAGTCTACCTTATTGCGCCTAATTAATTTACTTGAGCGCCCAGATTCCGGTCAAGTCATCATAGATGGTACCGATTTGACCACCTTATCGGCCAGTGATTTACGTATCGCTCGCCACAATATCGGTATGATTTTTCAGCAGTTTAACCTGATGTCCAATCGTACTGTCTATGATAATGTCGCCTTTAACTTAACGGTGGCAGGTTATCCGCGCGCCGATATTTATAAGCGGGTGATGGACTGCTTAGAAATCGTCGATTTGACCGACCGTGCTGGGCACTATCCTGCGCAGCTATCAGGCGGACAAAAACAGCGTGTTGGTATCGCCCGTGCGATCGCGCCGAGCCCAAAAGTATTATTGGCTGATGAGCCGACCAGTGCGCTTGATCCTTCAACCACGCGCAGCTTATTGACTTGTCTGCGTGATATTAATGAGCAGCTTGGCGTCACCATTGTCATCGTCACCCATGAGATGAGCGTCATTCGTAGGCTATGCGACCGCGCCGCGTTGTTACATCAAGGGCAGTTGCTCGAGGTTGCCGATATCCGCGACGGTCTGATTCAGGCCACGACCCCGATTGGTAAAGGCTTGGTTCATGAAGATTAAGAGGCAGGAGAATAGACATGTTAACTGGTGCTGAATTATCCGCCTCATTGGACAAGCTGCTTGCGCTACGTAAAGAAATTTTGCAGGCGTTTGTAGATACCTTTATTATGCTAGGTATCTCAACGACGGTCGCCATCGTCATCGGCGGTCTGTTTGGGGTATTCTTGTTTTTATCCAGTGATCGGCAGTTTTTGCAAAATAAAACCTTGTATGGTGTCCTTGGTGCGATCACCAACTTTATGCGCGCCTTCCCGTTTGTGATTTTGATGATTGCCATGAGTCCTTTTACCAAAGCCATCGTTGGTACTGGTATTGGACCGATTGCTGCATCACTAGTACTGGCGATTGCCGGTTCCTTTTACTTTGCGCGTCTGGTCGAGCAAAATCTGCGCGAAGTACCACGCGGCATTATTGAAGCAACGGAATCGATGGGCGCCCGCCCCTTGACCATCATCAAAGTATTGCTCAATGAAGCACGCTCGGGTTTGGTGTTGTCTGTGACCATTTTATGTATCAGCTTACTGTCGTTTTCGGCGGCGGCAGGTATGATTGGTGGTGGCGGTTTGGGCGATTTGGCCATTCGTTATGGTTACTATCGTTATCAAACTGAGGTGATGGTCTTTATCGTCGTGATGCTATCGATTATGGTTATCGGTATTCAGGCGTCTGGTAATTGGATCGCCACCCGTTTGGATAAACGTTAAGGCAAAAACTTAGACTTCACCCTCTCTATTATGGTGATTTCACCTTTTATTTTGAGAGGCAAAGACTGTTTAATATGAATAATACTCAAGGTTTAATGCCGATTCATCCTAAGCAAATGCTTGACTTTGTAACTGATTCCCTTTAATTTTGATACTATCTTAACAGCCTTTAACTTAGCAGCATTACTATTCATAATGTTGCTTTTTTAATGCGGATTTTTACTGTTGACATTTAATCCCTATTCCCTCCCCCTTATTAAGGAAGTTTCATGAAATTAACAGATATCAGCCGTCAACTCGCGACCGCATTGGCCACCGTTGGCGTATCAGGCCTTGTATTGGTCGGTTGCAACAACTCATCAGCGCCAGAAGCTAGTAAAGAGCCAGTCACTGAAGGTGCTACTGAATCAACGACGACAGAAACGGCAGCGGGCAACGATATCGATCCTGAACATAGCAAGATTGTGATCGGTACCACTGAAGGCGATTTTGCTGATATGGTTCGTAACCAAGTAAAAAGCTCGTTAGAAGCGCAAGGCTATGAAGTTGAGCTGGTCACCTTTACTGATTATGTACGTCCAAACATTGCTTTAGCTGATGGCGATTTAGACATCAATGTCTTCCAGCATAAGCCTTATCTTGATACCTTTAAAAAAGAGAACAATCTTGATTTGGTTGAAGTTTTCCAAGTGCCTACTGCGCCACTTGGCATCTATACTGGTAAAAAGACCAAGCTTGACGAAGCCTACAAAGGCATGAGCGTTTCTGCGCCTAATGACCCAAGTAACTTTGCTCGTGCATTGGTCATGATGGATGAGCTTGGCTGGATTACGCTAAAAGACAATATCGATCCACTGACCGCCTCAAAAGCTGATATCGCTGATAATAGCAAATACGACATCAAAATCGTTGAGCTAGAAGCAGCCCAGCTGCCACGTGCGCGTGATGAAGTAGACTTTGCTGTTATCAATGGCAACTACGCGACCGATGCGGGTATTAAGCTGACTGAAGCGCTATTTCAAGAGCCAAGCTTCGCTTATGTCAACTGGTCTGCCATCAAAACTGCGGATAAAGACAAAAAATGGGTCAAAGACGTGACCAACGCTTATAACTCAGACGCCTTTAAAAAGTATGCTCATGATAGCTTCCCAGGCTACAAATACCCAAAAATCTGGGGTGAGAACACTGCTACAGCCCCTGCTACTACAACAGATACTGCACCAGTTACCGAAGCTGCTGCTCAATAGTTAATATTAACCATTGTAAAAACGATTAATTCGGATAAATAAAACGTTTTTACAGTTAAAATTGCCTTAATTTGAAAAAGCCCATTATTTTGAATAGTGGGCTTTTTTGCTCTTAAATTTTATTGAATGGGTACAATCAACGACTCGCAATGACGTTACAGCCTGTTTGTGGTTTGTAGGAAAGCGTCACCTGCTCTTTCACTTAGCCTATTTTCTTTTTATAGTGGCTAAGCCTAATAGAGAATGTGCCTTAATATAAGCTTTGATTTAATAAAAATCGACGCTTAATAAAATCTAAGAAATTTATATGTCTGCTCAAATTCTCTATTAATAACGATAAGAACCATTAATAAATCACAAAA
Organism: Psychrobacter sp. SHUES1; assembly: GCF_001652315.1. Classification (NCBI taxonomy): domain Bacteria; kingdom Pseudomonadati; phylum Pseudomonadota; class Gammaproteobacteria; order Moraxellales; family Moraxellaceae; genus Psychrobacter; species Psychrobacter sp. SHUES1. The sequence continues at coordinate 13,240 of NZ_LXWA01000008.1, forward strand.
AAACAAGGATAATAATATGCGTGCTAAAACTTATAATATTCGCACCGCTGGACAAGCGAACATTCCGGTACTCGGACTGGGTACATGGCAATCAACGGGACAAGACTGTATCGATGTGGTCAGCCAGGGGCTACAAATGGGCTATGAGCATATTGATACTGCCCAAGCTTATGATAATGAAGTCGAGGTGGGAAAAGGCATTAAGCAATCAGGCGTCGCGCGTGATAAGTTCTTTTTAACGACGAAAATATTTCCTGATGACATGAAGTTTGAACCAGAAAAACTTATCGCTGCGGCCAAGCGCTCGCTAGAAAACTTAGATACTGATTATGTTGATTTACTGCTGCTGCATTGGCCTGATGATCGGGTGCCTTTGTCTGAAACGATGCCAGCGCTTTGCGAGCTACAAAAACAAGGGCTGACTCGTAATATTGGGGTATCTAACTTTAATATCGCCAATATTATCGAGGCTAAAAAATATGCTGATGTGCCGATTGCGGTTAATCAGGTTGAGTTTCATCCCTTTATTAAGCAAAACACCCTGCAGACTTTTTTAAACAATCACCATATTTTATTAGAAGCTTACTCGCCGCTTGCTCGTGGTGATGTGTTTGATAATGAAATCATTAAAGACATTGCTGATAAGCATGGGATTACACCAGCGCAAGTTTCACTAGCGTGGATTTTATCTGATAAGGCACGTATTGCCATTCCAAAAACCTCTAACCCCGACCATTTACAAGGCAACTTAGATGCTGTCAAGGTAACGCTCAGTGCGGATGAGCTTGAGAAAATCGGTAGCTTAGCGCGTAGCGATGGGCGTAAAATTAAGCATCCAGATTATTCACCAGAATGGGATGATTAGTAAGCTATAGTAATGTAAAAATGAAAATAAGCACAAAAAAGCCAGTGATAAAGGTCACTGGCTTTTTTTATGTTTAATACTTTTTACGATAACTATTAATAATTGTATTGTCAGCGTTGTTACTGCTGCAAAGTATCGGTCTTATGCACTTTTTCGGCAGGATTGTATTGCTCAGAAGAAGGTATGGCGCCGTTACGATTGTTTTCTTTCATCGATTTGGCCACTTCTGGCGGCATATAGTTTTCATCATGCTTGGCCAATACTTCGCCTGCGACAAAGGTATCACCTTGCATTTTACCCGTTGCTACCACGCCTGAGTTTTCAGCGAATAAATCTGGCAATATACCTTGATAGGTCACCGGCACGGTTGATTCAAAGTCGGTGATCGCAAACTCCACGCTTAACGGGTCGTCTGGCGCCCGTTGGACACTACCGGCAACGACCATACCACCAGCGCGGATACGCTTATCCTGAGGCGCTTCACCTTGCGCAATGGCGGTGGCGTCAAAGTAGTAATCGGTCTGTTGCCCAATGGCATAAATCACCAATACCACGGCAATCGCCGCCCCTGCAAGCGTAAACATAACCCACATCAGTTTTTTGCGACGAACTGCGTTCATACCACTACCTCATTGATGAGTCGCTGTTCTACAAACCACTCGTCTGCAAAACAGAAAATATTAAAGAAATGCTTATTGGACTGACTTAATGATAAGCCCGTCTAACCGTACTTTTCTAATACCTATATGGTAGCATTTTTTGCCCAAATCAATAAGCCCCCTAGCAACCGATGCGGTCATATATTTACCAGTAAGGCATTATTATTTGATAGGCTAAAAATTTGATATTAAAAAGAATTTTTTAAGAAGATTTGTTTAGGATGGTTGTTTGGTTTTAGAATTAGGGGTCTTGGCAGCGCGCTGTGCTTGACGCGTTTGCTGAATGGATAGCTGCTTGATAAGCGCTTGGCGTTGACGGCGGCTATAAATAATAAAAAACAGCATCACGCCAACCGTAATTGCCCAGCATGACCAGACAAACACGCCATGCTCACCCATGGCAACAAACTCAGAGACGCTATAAAAGTAAGGCTGCATTTTATTTCCCTAGCCGTTATTTGCTTGGTTTATGGTTGTATTTTAGGATTATTTATTTTGGCTACGAACGTATTCTTTGACCCATGCTTTGCCTTGGTCGCGATATAAAATCAGGGTATTGGTCCGATAAATGGCCAATGAGGCGACCAGTAAATAACTACCAATAATCATTAGTAGTAAGGGCAGCCACATATCTGCCGACATTTTTGGTGCCGCCGTCAGGGTAAAGGTTGAACCTTGGTGCAAGGTATTCCACCACTGCACTGAGTACTTGATAATAGGCAAATTCACCGCGCCAACGATAGACAAAATAGCCGCCGCTTTACCGCGATTGGCGGTATGTTCAAAGGCCGCAAACAACGCCATTACCCCAGCATACAAAAACGCCAAAATGAGCATAGACGTCAAGCGTGCATCCCAAACCCAATACGTCCCCCACGTCGGTTTTGCCCATATAGAACCTGTGAGTAAACTAATCACACAAAGCAAAAACCCCATCGGAGCCAGTGCCTGAGCTACAAGGCTTGCGGTCTTAATTTTCCATACCAGATAAATGACACCAAGTACCGCTAAGGCAAAATAAATAGAGATAGCGAGACTGGCAGCGGGTACATGGATGAAAATAATGCGATAGCTATTACCTTGCAGATAATCCGGCGGCGCAAATGCCAAGCCCCAAACGCTACCGATGAACAGACAGAGACCGGCTAATATCGCGAGCCACTTAACCCAAGGTGCAAAGATACGAAAAAACTGCTTAGTACCCACAGTGGTCAAAAAGACCTGCCAAATGCGTTGCCACAGGCTAGGAGATGAGACATTATTCAGGTTGGGCATGGGAATAAACCTATTGCGCAGCTGGTGATTATCGAGTAAAACGCATGATTCATACGCCTACCCGCTAACTTGCTGACGTTAAACGCTGGATAGAATCTACACGTGATTATTTGTTGAATAGCCTATTATAGCAAAGTTGCCAGTTTTCATCATGCTGTTAAGATAAAGGGCTTTCATCAGAAAAGGTATATAGTCGATACTAAATGAAAAGGATAGACAATACTATGCCGCGTGACTGGTGCAAATTTTTCTTGCTTGCTGTGCCTACGCCGACAGAGGCGACGAAAAATTTATCCCAGCCCCGCTGCCTCTTTTTAATATTGACCTGAATATAACATGCCAACATTAATTGTTAATTTAACCATGCCATTTTTAACGTCATTGCAATCACCCATGGCATCACCAGTATCGAAATGATGCTACCTGCTAATAATAACGCTAAAATCGGCAAGCCGTTGAGACCTGTGGCAAATAAATCAACCGCACCAGTAGCAAAAATCAATACCGGCAACTGCATCGGTAAGGCAATCAAAGGTACCAGCACCGCGCCGTTTTTTAGTGATAACGTCAAACTACTGGCGACTGCTGACAGCATGAGCAGCATCGGACTACCAGTAATAATAGACGCCATCAATATCCATGCCTCAAACCAGCTTAGCTGAAATAAAGGCACGGCGAGCAAACTTAATACTGCCACAATGCCGCTACTAAAAATCCAGTGAATAACCAAACGAATCAGCACCCATAATGGCAGCGATGCTTTAGCGACGACTAACTGCGCAAGCGTACCATTATCAAGCGCAGGCTTAAACAAGCCATCAACACCCATTACCAGTGACAGTAATGCCGCAATCCACACTGCCGATACCCCAAGGCGCTGCAGTAAAGCAGGCTCGCTACCAACCGCTAGCGGAAACAAGGTGATAATCACTAGGAACAGTACCAAAGGATATAACCACTGCACCGCGCCTTGCTGCTTGACCTGCCATTCACGCCGCCAAAGCTGCATAAAACTGATACCGCGCACAGCAGCTGTATTAACATTTGAAGTATTAGCATCCGAGCTTGTATTCACGGTTTTTACTGCACTGTCAGTGTCTATCATTTATTGGCTCTTCCACTCATGCGTGTCGCACTTATATTGACGCTTGTTGCAGTTAGATTGATGTTCATGGCAGTTATATTGATAGCATTTACACCATATAATCGGACAAATCGAGCACTTGATTGGCAACGCCGACGGCTTGGTGACTGGTCATTAGTATCGCACCGCCAGCCGTAGCAAATTCGCGCAACCTATCTTCCATGCGTGCTACCATATCGACGTCAAGCGCGGTAAATGGCTCATCGAGTAGCCATAAAGGCGTGACCTCAGGCGTTAATAAATAAAGCCGTGCAAGGGTAATGCGCCGTGTTTGCCCCGCAGATAAATGGCTTGAGCTAATCGTTTCAAAACCCTGCAGCCCTACCCATGTAAGGGCGTCATCGATCTCAGCTGTACTTGAACTAATGCCATATAAATTAAGCAAAAAAGTGAGGTTTTGGGCGACGGTCAGGTTTGGATGAATGCCCAATTGATGCGATACATATAAAGGCTGCACGGGCAAGTTTGCTATCCCTTGATAAATAACCTCACCGCTTAGCACTGGCAATAACCCAGCTAATTGCATCAGTAGCGTCGTTTTACCCGTGCCATTAGCACCGACCAAGTGACAAATGCTACCCGCCGCCAGATTGAGCGTCACGCCTTCACATAAAGGAATTTCACCGCGCTGAACCGTTAGCTTATCAAGCGCAAGTAAAGCTGTATTCAGAGCCGTCATCCAAACCTCTCATTTATTTATTAAGCAGCAGGCAATATTCATCACAAACACCGCTGATGTTCGTGGCATAATACTTTATGCTTACTTCAACCCCACAGTATAACAAATTGTCGATTACTATGACCTCAAAACCTATGCAGACTTCAAAAGATAGCCAAAATTTAGACACTCAAAGTGCTACGAGCACCAACCTAACGCTCGACCGCTTAATCGAGGCGCAAGTTGCCTTTATGCAACAATGGCTGCATGCGCAAGCCCAGCCTTTAGCAACACAGGCTTGGCAGTGGTTTGGCGAGCAGCCATTGAGCAAATATATCAGTAGCGATGATTTGCAGCATCTTATTAATGACTGGTTTCTCAAGCAGCCGCTAAGCGAGGTAGTACGACGCGATATTCGTGATATTTTGCATACTATTATTTATCATCCGGTTAATGATAATGTGCCTTTATCAGAATTGGTCGATGACAGCCAAGTTGAGATCCTAGCCAGCTATGTCGGCAGTCATGAAGAGCAGCGTAATATCTTGGTGCATACGCTGGTTGGCAATGAAACCTTTGCTGATTTATTGACGCAAACGCTGTATCACGCTATCAACGATTTTATGGAATCCACGCTAGATAAAGCGGGCCCTGCTGGTAAACTGATGAAACTTGGGCGCAGCTCGTTTGAAAAAGCCACCAACCGCAATCTTGATGAAAAACTGCAGTCCTACCTGCATCGCAATATTAAAGATTTAACACGCCGAGCAGAAGCCAACGCCCAAGCGCATTTAACCAACGAAGAGGTTGCGCGCTTATTGGTCACCGGTTGGGGGCGTATCAAAGAAAAACCAATCAGCGAAATCCAAACCTATTTACGCGATGAGCCAAACGATAGCAGTATCGCGCATATTGAAAATAGTATTCAACAAAGCTACAACCGTCTGCGCCTATCGCCTTACTTGCACAGCCTTGTGGCAGCGAGCGTCGATACTTGGTATAGCAACCATCAGGCCGATAGCATAGCTACTATCGCGGCAAGTTTACACATCGATGAGCAGGCAATAACGCAATTGAGTACCGCCCTGCTCCCTGTCGTCACGGACGCTCTTGAAAGCTCATGGTTTACGGCGCATATAACAGAGATGCTGCAAGCGTTTTACGCCCAGCCTAGTATCAAAGCAGGACTGGTATTTGGCAGCAATTAATCTGCTGTTTTAGCGTACGGTTTTCTTTAAAATTTTATTATTCACCCTTTATTAGTCAGCTATTATCTATGAGCGAATCTTCTAAACTCAGCTTATGGCAAAGAATCAAGCAGTTGCTTAGTATGGCAACTGAACAGGCTACTATTGACGACACGAAGATTGATAACGACTTGGACTTGGACTTGGACTCGGACTTGAGTTCAGATTCAAGTCTGACAAAACAGGATAAAAACAATGCTTATCCTTCAAAAAATGAAAGAGATAGTATTCAAACTTATCCTAAAGACAGTGATAATAATGACAATGATGATACGGATATTATCGGCTCTAGCCCTGACTTAAACCATAATGTGAACCGTAACGCAAACCAGAGCGTTGATAGCCACTTTGATAATCACTTCGATGAGGTTATTCATAGCAGCCTTAGTAGCAATCTTGATAGTCGCTTAGATAGCAGCACTGACACTGACACTGACACTGACACTGATACTGATACTGATACTGACGCTTATTTTGATTTTGATAATGACATAGACAGCATGACGCAGCAAACTGCGCTCAATGACACCCCTATTGTCAATTATCTTAAGCAGTATTTCGACGATCAACAATGGCATTATAACCATTATCGACCTAAAAGCAGTGTCAGCGATAATAACGACAGCCAGCAATCACACTATTTGTCTTTTAGAATGCGCAATAAAAATCTTGATTGCGGCTACCTATTTCGCGTGCAAGAACATAACAACTTGCTAGCGGTCTATGGTGTTTTGCCGTTCTTAATACCCGAAAGCCATCAAAGCGCCGCCATGTTACTGATTACCCAAATTAATTACGACATGCTGATTGGCAATCTCGAAATGGATATCAATGATGGCGAAATACGCTACAAAAACGCCATCGATGTCGAAGCGGTCGGTATGGATGAAAGTATCATTGAGCACTTATTACAAAGTGTCATCGCGATGACCACGGTGACTTATGAGATATTTAGTGAATTGGTCAACAATCAAAATCCTGCTACAGAATTGCAAGATTTACTGATGGCGCTACATCGACAAGAGGATGCGCGCACCTTTTTCTTACCTACGCAGTTTGTTCAGTAATCCATTGCGCAAACTCAGTATTTGTCGCTCTTACAATTACTCACCAATCCTCTACTTTCAAAACGCTTAAACCTCTCTATTCTTTTACCTTCTATTCTTAAATTACTTTTTAAAAGACATACGTTAATACTATGCTAAAAATTGCTTACTCTGATATTTTTCGTTATTCCGTACCCGAAAAACACCGCTTCCCCATGCAAAAATATACGATGATTCCTGAGCGTTTACTGGCCGAAGGGACCATCACTAGCGATAATTTTTTTGCCCCAAAACGTCTGAGCGAAGAGGAGATTTTAACCACGCATACTGCGGACTATTGGCAGCAGCTTAAAACCCAAACCTTACCACGTAAAGAAGCGCGCGCCATTGGTTTTGAGATGACGCCAGAGTTGGTAGAGCGTGGTCGTTATATTGCCCATGCCACCTATGAATGTGCGTTATATGCGCAGCAATACGGCGTGGCGATGAACGTCGCGGGCGGCACTCACCATGCTTTTGCCGATCATGGCGAGGGGTTTTGTGTGTTTAATGATGTTTGTATCGCCAGCAATTTATTATTAAATCGTGGACAGGCACAACGAATCTTAATCGTTGATTTGGACGTGCATCAAGGTAATGGCAACGCCAGTATCATGGCGGATGAGCCGCGCGTTTTTGTCTTTAGTATGCATGGCGCAAAAAACTACCCGTTTCGCAAACAAGTATCAGACTTAGATATCGAGCTGGATAATGATACGGCTGATGCAGAATACTTACAGATATTAGAGGATACGCTGCCACGCTTAATCCATGAGTTTGCACCGGATATGATGTTCTATCAATCTGCGGTCGATGTGTTGGCAACCGATAAATTGGGCAAGCTTAGTCTGACGCTAGAGGGTTGTAAGGCGCGTGATGCGTTTGTCCTACAACAAGCTAAAGCGGCCAATATTCCCGTGGCTATCGTCATGGGCGGCGGCTATTCAGAAGATATTGAAGACGTGGTTGAGGCGCACTGTAATACGTTTCGTTTGGCACAGCAGCTGTTTTTTGCAGAATTGATTGATTAAGGTGTTACTTAGAAAAAGCCATGACCAAATAACGTAAGAAAACTAGAAAGATTAGCGAGAGTTTAAATGGCAAAAATATTGATTGGTGTAGGAATTTTGCTGGTTATTATCGGCATTATTTGGCTGCTGTTTCCAAATGCATTTTCGTGGCTCGGCAATATGCCAGGCGATATCAAACATACCTCAGGCAATACGCGAGTTTACTTTCCAGTGGTCACCATGATTATTATCAGTATCGTTGCCACTATAATATTAAATCTATTTAATCGCTAAACTTGTTTAAGCGTTAAGTTTATAGCAACGCTGTTATGCCTTGCCAGCCAACCCGAATACCGAGAACGGTAAGAATCAACAAGATAAGCTGACGAAAGCGGGCTTGCGGTAAATAGCGACGCAAGCGAATCCCAACCAACAGCGCAGCGATAGACAATACACTCAGTAAGATAATCAGCTGCCACTCATTAGCACTTAGCGCCATGATAGGTTCACGTAAGACAATAATTTGCGCAACCTTACCCAAGAAATAGCACATGTTGCCAACTTTGGCGATGGTATGCTTATCGTCACTTGCGGACAGTAAATACATCATGAGTATGGTCGACATAGCATTGGTCGCACCGCCAATTATTCCAGCACTAAGTCCAACGATAATCAACACAGGCTTGGTATTGGGCAGACGGATTTGCTTACCGAGCAAGCTACTGCTGACATAAAAGCCAATCACCGCAGCTAATACCAATAGAATATATGCGCTATCGACCCACAGCAGTAGCTTGGCACCGAGCATACTACCGAGCAGGCTGGTCAATGCCAATAACCAATAGCGCCTACCGTAATAGATGAAATTTTGCCAAATACTGCGTCCGCCACCTGCTAACCACGTCATGGCATTGAGCAATAACGACGGGAAAATCACCAAGACAATCGCATGCGGTAACGGATAAATACTGGCAAGTGCAGTGGTGGTTACTAACGTCACACCCAGTCCGCTAATACCATGCAATAATGATGCTAGCGCAAAAATTGCCAGTAGCAATAACGTCTGGGTACTATCGCTATCCATCATATTCGTCATATGAGTCATAGAAACTTATAACCTAATAACGATAGTGATGATAGATATCGGCGACTGACATTGACAACAGCGCAATCAGCATAAGTAGACCGTTTCTTATGATTAATTATGCTTGATGACGTTGCCAAATGGTCTCACCAATAATAGTAACTAACTGCTCGGCAATCTCATCTTTGCTGGCCTTTTCAAGAATCACATTATCGTGTTCATAACGCTCGGAGAAAAACACTTGCATGGCATTATCGTCACTGGCAAAACCAATATCGGCGCGCGAAACGTCATTACAAGCGATCAAATCTAAGTCTTTAGATAGCAGCTTGCCACGCGCATAGCGCTCAACATCTTGCGTTTCTGCTGCAAAACCCACGACAAACAGCTCCGGATGGGCAAGAGAAATCGTCGCTAAAATATCAGGGTTTTTAACCAAGTTTAGCGTCATGGCATCTTGGGTTTTTTTGATTTTTTGCGGCGCGGCATCGAGGGTACGATAATCGGCGACGGCGGCAGTGGCGATAAAAATATCAGCAACCTTGATACCCGCACTCTCATTTTCAGCATGTTCATGTTGATGCTCTTCACCGCAACCACAGTCATCGTGATGATGAGAATGGTCATGGCTATGTTCATGAGAATGCTCATCAGCGTCTTCAGGCAAATACTGTAGCGCACTATGCGTCCCATTAACACATTGCTGTGCGGCTATCAACATATCTTGCGCTGATAACACATCAATGCGCGTGACATTAAGCGGTGTTGGCAAGGCAACTTTGCCACCAGCAATCAAAATTACCTCTGCGCCAGCGGCCACGCAAGCACGGGCTAAAGCAAAACCCATTTTGCCAGTAGAGTGATTGGATAAATAGCGCACCGGATCGATACCTTCTACGGTCGGCCCTGCGGTAATTACCACGCGTTTACCGGCTAAAAGCTGCGGCGTGGTTTGCATGGCGGTAAATAATTGCACTTCCGCTAATAAATCTTCAGGCTCAGGCAAGCGCCCTGCTCCGACGTCACCGCATGCCTGCTCGCCGCTGGCAGGTGCAATAATTTGATAATTCATATCGCGCAGAGTTTGCACATTGAGATTCACCGCTGGATGCGCCCACATCTGCTGATTCATGGCTGGCGCAATGATAACCGGCGCAGTCGTTGCTAAGCAGACCGTGGTCAATAAATCATCTGCCATGCCCATCGCCAGCCGCGCTAAGGTATTGGCGGAAGCAGGCGCAATGACAATCAAGTCTGCCCATTTAGCAAGCTCAATATGTCCCATTCCCGCCTCTGCTTGCTCATCAAGTAATGAAATATGTACCTCATTACCCGTCAAAGCCTGCAAGGTCAGCGGCGTGATAAAGGCTTGCGCGCCTGTGGTCATAATGACGCGCACATCAAAGCCTGCTTTGACTAAAAGACGGGCAAAAATAGCAGATTTATAGGCGGCGATACCGCCAGTGATAGCAAGCACAATATTTGACATAAGCATGGCATCAATAAAAAAATGAAAGATAAAAATTGCGCTTATAGTAACAATTATGCGATAAGTTAGGGGAAGTTTTGTAGATTTATCTCAGTTATCTGGCATCCATCCTTTGTTAAGGAGTAACAATGGCAATTAAAGACTGGCACGAAGATGACAGGCCACGTGAAAAGCTACTGAAATTTGGTGCCGCTCACTTATCTGATGCCGAGATATTAGCGATATTTTTGCGTACAGGTACCCAGTCGCAATCGGCCATTGAGCTTGCTCGGCATTTAATAGAGCAGTTTGGCAGCCTAGCTGAGCTGTTGGCCGCACCAAAAGAGACGGTACTTGCTTGTCACGGTATCGGTCCTGCTAAGTACGCGCAGATTCTAGCATCGCTTGAGATGGGTACGCGCTATTTGGACAGTCAGCTTAAAACTGGTCATGCGCTTGGACGCTCGCAAATGGTCAAAGACTATATCAGTACTCAGTTGCGCGGTGAATCTCGTGAAGTTTTTGCCGTGCTATGTTTAGATAATGCGCTAAATTTAATCAATTTTGAGATACTATTTACTGGCGGAATGTCCTCTTGTTCGGTTTGCATCAAACATGTGTTACGCCATGCGTTGAGCCACGCTGCCAGCCAGCTTATCGTCGCTCATAATCATCCTCATACTGACGCTACCCCCTCAACGGCCGATAACCTACTCACTTATGAGCTAAAAAAAGCCTGCGACTTAATAGATTTGTCTTTAATTGACCATATCATCGTCGGGCGCAATGAAACGCTCTCGTACGCTGAGAAAAGCCTAGCGCCTTTTGCCTGACACCTTTTGCCTGAGACCTTTTAGCTAGCACCTTTTAACTGTCGCCTGATACATATTATCGACATAGCGTAGCATTTTGGCTCTTGATAGTTATAAACAACTGTTTCATATTGGTAGCTTACTTTATTTTTGCTCCGTGAGCTTTTATACAGTAGATATCAACAAGCTTAAGTTTTAAATAAAGTCCAACACAGATATTCAATTTGTAGCATAAATGAGCTTGTTCTAAGCCCAGCTATAATGAAAAATTAAAATAATAATTCACATTATTGCATTTTTTTATTCACTTAAATTTTACGCTGGTGTATGCGGCGTTAGCAAGGAGACAGTCATGGCCATTGGCTTTTTTATTTTGGCAATCCTCATTCAGTTAGCCATGGTCTTGGCCATCTTTTTATTATCCTTATCGCACGTCACCGGTAGTATCGTCGCCCTTGTTACCGTCCTCGTCACCGCCTTTATCAGTCCATGGTCGCTCATCTTAGGCATACCGATTGCATTACTGTGCTTGGTGCTGCTGCTCACTCCGCTGCGTCAATCATTGATTACCAAGCCCGTTTATAAAGCTTTGGGCGGTGCCATGCCAAGCATGAGTGATACCGAACGTGAAGCGCTCGATGCTGGTACCAGTTGGTGGGAAAAAGAGCTATTTATGGGTGCGCCAAATTGGGATACCTTTGCTAAATATTCGTACCCTGAATTGTCAGAAGAAGAACACAGCTTTATCGATAATGAAGTCGAAGTGCTGTGCGCGATGCTTGATGAGTGGAAAATTCACCATGAAGATAAAGAGTTGTCACCAGAAGCGTGGCGCTTTATCAAAGACAATGGCTTTTTGGGCTTAATCATTCCAAAAGAATATGGCGGACTGGAGTTTAGCTCGTATGCGCAAAGCCGCGTAATGAGTAAGATTGCCTCGCGCTCACCGACCGCAGCTGTCAGCTGTATGGTGCCAAACTCACTTGGCCCTGGTGAGCTTTTGATGCATTATGGCACCGATGCGCAAAAGCAACGCTGGCTACCGGGTCTTGCCAAAGGCGATGAAATCCCCTGTTTTGGTTTGACCGGCCCTGAGGCGGGTTCTGACGCTGGCGCTATTCCTGATACGGGCGTGGTTTGCTATGGTATGTATGAAGGCGAGCAAGTGCTTGGTCTGCGCATGAACTTCTCCAAACGCTGGATTACCCTAGCGCCTATCGCTACCGTCGTTGGCTTAGCCTTTAAAATGTATGACCCAGAAGGTCTGCTCGGCGACCCTAAAAAGACTGATTACGGTATTACCTGTGCGCTGGTGCCTGCCAGTCACGAAGGCGTGATTACAGGACCAAGGCATAATCCAGTTGGCTCGCCGTTTATGAATGGGACGGTCGATGGCACTGACGTCTTTATTCCGCTCGATTATATTATCGGCGGCGTCGAAAACGCTGGACGCGGCTGGCGGATGCTGATGGAATGCTTGGGCGTTGGGCGCGGCATTTCCTTGCCAGCGCTGTCAACGTCGGCCAGTGAAGTTGCCTATTTGACCGTTGGGGCATTTGCAAAAGTACGTGAGCAATTCAAAATCTCGATCGGTAAATTTGAAGGCATTCAGGACGTGACCAGCAGCATGGCAAGTAACACTTACATGCTTGAAGCGTTTCGTCATCTGGTCACCTGCGGTCTAAACCAAGGTGGTACGCCATCGGTCATGACGGCAATGGCAAAATACTATGCGACTGAAACCATGCGCAATGTCATTAATGACGGTATGGATGTCGTCGGTGGTCGCGCCGTACAAATGGGCCCGCGCAACTTTTTAGCGATTCCTTATCAATCCATTCCCGTCTCTATCACTGTTGAAGGGGCAAATATTTTAACGCGCTCGTTGATGATTTTTGGTCAAGGGGCGATGCGTTGTCACCCTTATCTGTTCGATGAGCTACAATTGCTACAAAGTGACGATAAAGAAAACGCGATTAAAGAGTTCGATAACTTATTCTTTAAACATTTAGGCTATACCTTTAATCGCGGCGCTAAAGCATTTGTCGCCGGTTATGTCGGTGGTAGCAGTCATGCGCCAAACTTTGCCGATAGCTTTACCCGACCTTATTATAAAGACATCAATCGTTTAAGCGCAGGATTTGCCCTGACCGCTGATATGGCGTTAGGCTTACTTGCTGGTGATTTAAAACGTAAAGAGATGCTCTCTGGGCGCTTAGCTGATATCCATTCGCATCTATTTATCTGTACAGCGATTTTGCAATTTTACGAATACGGTTCTAAATCAGAAGCCGAGCGCTTACACGCAGAAGTGGCGCTAAAAAATAGCCTTTATACCATTCAAGAAGCGTTCTTATCTTTGTTTGCCAACTTCCCAAATCGCATGGCGGCAAGCGTAGTCAGCTTTGTCACTTTCCCAAGCGGTCGTATCTTTGCCCCAGTGAGCGACGAGCTCAAACGCAAATTGGGCGATACCTTTATGGATGACTTTGAAGCCAATCCATTCCGCGATTATCTTAAAACCATGGTGTATTACAATACTGAGCCAGATGATGTCAATGGTCGCATGGAAAACGCCTTTCAAACCCTGCTCGAAGTAGAGCCTCTATGGCAGAAATTTAAAAAGGCGGAGCATAAAGACCATTTCGAAGGTCTGACTTTTGAAGATCATGTGGTTTATGCTAGCCAAAATGGTGATATTACCGAAGCAGAGGCGGAGCAGCTGATTCGCTATAATGCCATACGTTTTGATTCCTTATTAACCGATGTCTTTGATAAGCATTTAGCCGAAGCACAACCTCGCGATAATCCGCACAGTTTGGATAATGCGGTACATAAACTCACCGATTACGCGCAGTTAAAAAACCAAGCGCAAGCAAGAAACGGCGTTGCGACAGATGATTCTACGCAGACGGCTGATGCGGTCACTGCTGATAAGCAAGAATCCACGGGCGATGACAACCCTGACCACGGCTATGAAAGCGATGGTGATGTCAAAATGGTCAGTGAGCAAGACACGGTCGAAGAAGTGCAAGAACAAGCCGACTTTAAGGATGCAAATCCTGATGCAGAAGCGCTTGATCCGCGTCGCCGTGATGCAGAAACCCATCTGAGCGAGCGTATGAGCTATAACCATAGCCTGCATAAAACGGACTCGCATGCTGACACAACACAGAATGAGATAGAAAACGGCGTAGAAAAATCTGACAATCATGCTGAATGGCAAGATGGTCTACGTCGTGACGAAAATGACAAGATATAAAAAGGTGTGAAGTCATTGCGGTTTTAAACAGTCACGGTATGAAACCGCCAAATCAGCCTTTACTCATAATCGGTTTGCCCTTAAGCGAGATTATTCAATATGAATAGTCTCGCTTTTTTGTTTATACCCCAACTACTACCAATCAATTTACTCAAAAATTGCTTATGTTATTCAATTTAATCTAAAAATTTTTGCTGATAAATAAAATTAAAATACCGTGCATTTATTCTCTCACGCTGTTTTAGTCATAAATATTTCTTGCAGTCACCCCAACAATTCTTTTATATTGTCCCCAAAATCTGACTTCAGAGACAGATAACCAACTTTTAGACGTAACGAAAATAGACATAAAAACGATACTTATATACTAGGTAGCGTATTTATGGCTGCGCGTTACGGCAACCAAGGACAGTAGTTATGTGGAAGAATATGGGATTAACGGGCAAGATTATTGTTGCCATGGTGCTGGGTATCATACTGGGTTTATTTATCAACTACTCAGGATTAAATACCGAAGGCAGCTTTGTTAGTGACTATGTGACCAATGGCTTATTTGCCATTATCGGTAAGTTGTTTGTTAACTCGCTAAAAATGCTGGTTGTGCCTTTGGTACTGATTTCGCTTATTTGTGGGGTTTGCGGCATCGGTGATATTCGCTTGCTTGGTCGTATCGGCACCAAGACCTTTTTTATCTATATGATGACAACAGCGCTGGCTATTGCGACGGCGATTGGTCTTGGGGTTTTGTTTGGCATCGGTAAAGGCATGGATATCGAGACGGAAGCGGCATTTGAAGCGCAGTCAGCACCGCCTCTGCTCGATGTATTCTCCAATATTATCCCATCCAACCCCATCAGTGCGATGGCAAATGGCGATATGTTATCGATTATTTTCTTTGCTATCTTAATCGGAATCAGTATCTTGATGGTTGGTAAGCCTGCCAAAGGCTTGGTGCAAAGCTTGGAGCTTATTAACGAAGTCATCTTAAAGATGGTGACCATCATTATGAATCTTGCTCCTTATGGGGTATTTGCACTGCTTGCTACTGCAATGGCAGATCTTGGTCTAGATTTGATTAAAGAGCTTGCGAAATATATGGCCGTACTGATCGGCGCGCTCTTCTTTCACTTCTTTGTTACCATGATGGTGATACTGAAGCTCACTTCAGGATTATCTGTCAAAACCTTTTTGGCAAAGATGCGCGAAGTACAAATCTTTGCTTTTAGTACGTCAAGCTCGAACGCAACCATTCCAATTACGCTGCGTACGGTCACCAAACGCATGGGGGTCAATAACTCTGTTGCGTCGTTCACGGTACCATTTGGTGCGACCATCAACATGGATGGCACCGCCATCATGCAGGGAACCGCGACCATTTTTATTGCCAATATTTACGGTATTGATTTGGGTGTGACCGACTATCTAGTCGTTATTCTGATGTCCGTGCTCGCCTCTGTCGGTACGGCAGGCGTTCCTGGCGTTGGTTTAATCATGCTATCGATGGTATTTGCACAAGTAGGCTTACCAATCGAAGGTATCGGCCTTATCTTAGGGGTTGACCGTATCCTTGATATGTTACGTACCGCCGTCAACGTCAGTGGCGATGCCGCTGTGACCGCTATCGTCGCCAAGTCAGAAGGCAAGATGGATTTGGCAATTTATAACGACCCTGATGCGGGTACAAAAGACGTATTCGATGGTCATATCGATGAAAATAGCGAGCGCGAATTCTCTGAAGTCTTTAGCGATGGCATTATGGGCAGTGAATACGACGATATTAAACGTGGTTAGGTCAAGCATGGCTGGCGGGTAATATCAATTAGTCACTTATAAAAATGCATAATAAAAACCTCAGCCAAATGTGGACTGAGGTTTTTTTCTGTCTTGAGTAAGGGTTTGGAAATTGATATATAGACGAAACAACTTAAGACCGTGACGATACTGCTGGAATAAAGCTTTTTTAACTTATAAAGACTATCTTAACCTCAAAATAACTATCGTTAACCAAGCACATATTTGGTTAGCATTGCCAAACAAACCAACACAATCATCGGACGAATAAGTTTACTGCCGCCTTTAACGACCATATGCGAGCCAAAATAAGCGCCAATCGTCTGCCCAACCATCATTGCCAGTCCCACTTTCCACAGCACATTACCGCCCAAGATAAAGAAAATAAGCGAGCCAATATTGGTAGATAAATTGAGCACTTTTGCTGCGCCCGTTGCTTCAATAATTTGACGACCACGCAGCGCCACATTTCCTAAAGCAAAAAACATCCCCGTACCCGGTCCCATATAACCATCATAAAACCCTATCAAAGGCGCCACTACTTTTTGCCACGTGCCTTCTGAGATACGTGGTGCGGCTTCTACTTCACCTAGCCTTGGGGCAAATAAAGTATAAATACCAATCGCCGCAATCAAAAACGGAATCAGTTTTTCTAACAAATCAGGCGGCGACAACTGCACGGCAATCGTCCCAATAACCGAACCAAGAAAAGCGGCGATGATCGCAAATTTGATACTTTTAGGCTTGATAACACCTTTTTTAATCATGGTAATAGACGCCGCGAGCGCACCTGATGCCGCTTGCAACTTATTGGTGCCCAAGGTTAGCACGGGCGGGATATTGGCAAGCAGCATGGCAGGAATGGTCAATAAACCGCCACCGCCCGCGATAGCATCGATAAAACCTGCCAGCGCCGCAACCGCCGCCAGCATTAAAATAATCTCGATAGAGAGTGATATGTCCATGACACTAACCTTGAAAATTTGGGGTATAAAAAAGCAAACGCAACGTTAAAATTTGTGTAAAGGCGCTCATTATAAAGATAAAACCGTAAAAAAAACCAAAAACCTAGCAAAGTCTGCTAGATTTGTTATATTCTCGGCTTGATCAGTACGCCTTTTGGTAGGCTTTGCCTGTTTAAAAAAACCGCATAAAACCGTTAACGTATTTAATTGTTTATATGAATAAGATTGTGAGAAACTAGAGCCATCGGTCTGCTGCGTCATTTTTAATGATAAGGGCAGCATGAATGATGAGGGTTTATGTTTAGGCGAAATGGATTTGAGCAAGCCAAAGTAAGAAAGCAAGCCAGAACAATTTAGAAATTTGAAGTTTTTGAATGATTTAGCACGTTTTATTGAGTCAATGAGGATAATATGGCAATACAAAGAATCAGAGCATTTTTCAACCTCGAAGCGTCAGGCGGCATTGTCTTAGCGTTGGCAGCTATTGCGGCAATGATTATTGCCAACACCCCTCTTAGTACTTGGTATGAATCTTTTATTCACGCGCCCGTTGCTATTCAAATCGGCGGCTTTGAGATTGCAAAAGACGCCCATCATTGGATCAACGATGGTTTGATGGCGGTGTTCTTTTTTTTAGTCGGTCTTGAGCTCAAGCGCGAAGTGCTCATCGGCGAGCTCTCTAACGTCAAACAAATTATCTTACCCGCTGGCGCAGCATTGGGCGGCATGATTATGCCTGCTATCGTCTACCTTATTTTTAACTATAATGAGCCTGAGTTTTGGAAAGGTTGGGCGATTCCGGCGGCGACCGACATTGCTTTCGCCCTTGGTATTTTAAGCTTACTTGGCAATCGCGTGCCAAACTCGCTCAAAGTCTTTTTGGTATCCATTGCTATTTTTGATGATATTGGCGCTATTTTAATCATCGCCTTATTTTATACCAGTGACTTATCGCTCGGCGCGCTCGCTGTCGCTGCTTTATGTTTACCGTTCTTATATCTACTCAATCGCCGCAATGTTACTAGCATCACGCCATACATACTAATCGGTGTCATTATGTGGATTGCCGTGCTCAAGTCTGGCGTTCACGCGACCTTGGCTGGGGTGGTACTGGCATTATTTATTCCACTATTTGACCGTACTGACCCTGAACACTCGCCGCTTGAAGAGCTTGAGCACGACTTGCAAAACACCGTGTCTTACGGCATTCTGCCTTTATTTGCCTTTGCCAATGCCGGTATCTCGCTTAAGGGCGCAGGCTTTGCGGAATTATTTCACTCCGTGCCGCTGGGTATTGCTGCCGGATTGTTTATCGGTAAACAAATGGGCGTGATGCTGATGTGCTGGTTGATTTTCAAATTGGGTATTTCTACCATGCCAAAGGGCATGACCTTTAAGCAAATTTACGGCGCAGCGTTACTTTGCGGCGTTGGCTTTACCATGAGTTTATTTATCGGTGGTCTGGCCTTTGGCGGCGCGACACCATTATTTGACGATCGCTTAGGTATCATTATGGGTTCAATCGTGTCTGGTATCGCAGGTTACTTGATGCTAAAAGCCACCTTAAAAGAAGAGGTCAGCAATACCTCGGTGGACTTAACCCATCATTCTTAAGCACTCATTAAGCGTGAGCGACTTATAGCTATCACGCTAAATAAGTCGCTTAATGCGCTTAAGATGAGTGGATAAAAGCAGACGATATAAAGTAGCTAATCATATGGATCCCATCGATATCGCTAAAGAAAATGCCAAAGCCAATAGCGCCAGCGCTCGGCAAAAAGCTGACCCTAACCCGGCAATTCACGCTTACCAACGCCATGGACGCACGACGGCGATTGACGACCATAGCGACCTACAAGTCTTAAAGCGCATTAAGCGTTATTTATTGCCAAAAGACTTTGTTATCTCGCAAGAGTTATTGCAGGAAATGGTTGCCGGCTACGATATTGGCGATCCACTAGCCGATGCGTTGGCCGCTGACGGTATTCGTTTTACCAAGCCTTTACAGCAATTTATCTTAAGCGATAGTAATGGTGGCGATAGTAATAGTAGCGATAGAAATGGCAGCAGCTTCGATGCTACCCTTCTAAGCAACCCTGCATTTAATACCTTAACCGAGCAATTTAGCAGCCATCCTGCTTGGTTTGACCCCAAGCTTGCACAAATCGGCGCAGTTGCTTATCGACGTTATCCGCTGATGCTCATTTGGTTATTGCGCAATGTCGCGCTAATGGCCGGCTATAGTATTCCCGCCCTCTCCCTGCCGCTCATTCAAACGGGCGCCTTAATGCACGACGCCCTACCGCGCTTGATGCGTACTTATGCCTATATTCTAGCCGTCTCTGAACACCCACAACTAAATTCTAGCTCTTATAATAACCGTCAACCGATTAAGCAGGTATTGGCAATTGGCTCAGAAGGCTGGCGGCAGTCTATCAAGGTGCGGCAAATTCACACGACGGTGCGGCAAAACTTGCTCAGAGGTAAAGGCAATGCCGCTAAAGGTGTCATACCCGATGCCGACCAACACCACAATTTAGATGGCAGCTGGAACACCGACTATTGGGGTATTCCTATCAATCAAACCGATATGATTGCTACCCATTTGCAGTTTTCATTATTGATTATGCGTGGGCTACGGCTGCTTGGTGCCCGTATCAGCGGCGAGGAAGCCGAAGGTATCTTACATCTATGGAATCTTGCCAGCTATTGGATGGGCGTTGATTTACAGCGCTTACCGAAGGATGAAGCCGCTTGTTGGGAATGGCTTTATACCTATTTATCAGTTCAGCAGCTTGATTTTAAAATGGGGCAACCATTAGCCAAAGCCTTGCATGATTTGCCGCGTCAGCTGATGGGCGAAGACAATCGACGGGGGCGTTTCGTTGAGATGGTCAATGCTAGCGTGACCCGTACTTTGGTCGGCGATGATATCGGCGATGGGCTGGATTTGCCAAAATCAAAAATCCGCTTTGGCGTCTTATCGTCAGTGCCGATTCTCTTTGCGCTCGATACGGCACGCCAACACAATCAAAGTGTGGCTGAAAAATTAGAAGCCTTCCGTGCTAAACGCCAAGATAATATGAATTGGTGGTTAAAGAAAAACGACGATTATTATAAATAACTTGTGCTAATTACAGATACTTTAAGAAGAATAATCACTCAGTATTAGATAAAACCAATAACGAATAATATTATGCAAATCTATAACCATAACCAGAGGGCATAAGTCGAATATTATTAGTAGTAAATAGAATATATCAAGCCATTATCAACCGCCTCTACAATAACTATAATAAATCCGCAAAAGACGCGCTTGGTTTGATTAGAAAATGGTTTTACTGTAGACAATTCAATGGCTAATTCCACCGCTATAAGGGTTAATTACGCGTATCTTGAATGCGGTAATACCACTCAAGCCGCCGATCAAAGCCCGTCTCTAGCAAGCTGGCGATGACGCGTCCTGTCAGACCCCATATTGTTTCGCCATCTACTTGCCAGCTTGGCGTGAGGATGGTCGCAGTCTGATCTTGCATCGTATACTCTATCGCATACTCAACGGTAGGCTGCGTCAGCAAGGTTTCAAAATCTGCCCAAAAAATACGCGAGATTTCATCAAGCTCCGGCACTAACAATAAATCTGGCGCAATTAGCGCCACAATAGGACGCACACTCATGCCACTTTTAGAGGTTTGAATCGGTAATTGACCAAGTAGCTGCACTTTATTGGGTGGTAGCGCGGTCTCTTCGCAGGCTTCACGCAAGGCGGTGATGACATTATTACCGTCACCGGCGTCATGTTTACCGCCTACGCAAGAGACTTCGCCAGCATGACTGTTCATATGCGCAGCGCGGCGCGTCAGTAGCAGCTTTGGATGGCGCTCATGAGTGATGGCAACCAATACCGAGGCATCAGCAATCGGTGTCTGATACAGACTCTCTAAAATACGCTCGCTAAGAGAAGTATGAGAGCTATGGTATAACGCAGGATTGGTGACCGCATTTAAGGTCTCATGCTGCACGCGTTCCGCAAGTTTTCTAATAGTGGGATAGCGAATAAAGTCTGGCACAGCGACGGAAAATTCATCGAAATGGACAGACTGCGGGGGGAGTAACATTATTATTGCCCTATGTTTTTATCAGTATCAAGCATCAATGCCGTTCAACATAAATAACCATTAAATAAGATGCTGATTACGCAAGTAAGCACTTTAAGATTACATGTTTTTAGGAAATATTTGTGGATAAGATTTTTTCATTAAATAAAATGCAGGGCAAAACCGATGATTGCCCGCAAAGATTGCCATTAATTATCATTGCCCTTGCTTGGGTTGGCGGTACTTTCGCCACCGCCATACTGGCGCTACTGGGCAGCTGGCAAAATGTCGCCATGATTTTGGGCTCATTTGGTGCCAGCTGTTTGCTTATTTTTGCGTATCCAGAGAGTCCATTTGCTCAGCCTAGAAACATCGTTGGCGGTCATCTTATCACCACTTTTACGGGGCTATCGTTCTTGACCTTGTTTGGTATCGAGTGGTGGAGCTTGTCGCTGGCGGTCGGTACAGCGATTGCGCTGATGCTATTGCTGCGCGTGCCGCATCCACCCGCAGGCTCTAATCCACTAATCGTCATGCTCGGCGGCGTCAACTGGCATTTTTTAGTCACCCCTACGCTAATCGGTGCGCTTGCCTTGGTCGCAGTGGCACTGATTTATAACAATATCGGTCGCGGCCGCCATTATCCGCGTTATTGGTGAATCCACCCTTCAATATACAGCCATCATTTATTATTTAACATCAGTCTAGTCTAGACTAACGCAATCTAAAAGCGGCTGCATATACTTTATGTGACTGGACTGATGCGTAATCGCAGCGCTGACAATGACGCTTCAAAAGCCTTATTTCATAAACGTAAGCCTAGCTACCATCAGTTTAGCAAAAATGTGTGCTTTTTATTATCACGGCCAGTGCGATGGAAATTTGTGTTATCTTAGGCTTCATAGCTATGATGACAGCTGACAAGCGAACGTCATAACATAAGAATTATAATTCTTACAACACCGATAACTTTTTTCATCTCTCGTTTATCTTATATAAGGCAGTTGATATGCGCTATTGTCTACAATGCGGCCATGAAGCAGAACGCAAAATACCAGCCACCGATAATATGCCGCGTTTGGTATGCCCAAACTGCAATTATATTCACTACGAAAATCCAAAAGTGATTTGTGGCTCACTGGTCGTACATAAAAATAGAGTGCTGCTATGCCGCCGTGCAATTGAGCCGCAATATGGCTTATGGACGCTGCCTGCAGGCTTTATGGAAAACGGCGAAACCATGGCAGAAGGCGCGGCGCGTGAAAGCTTTGAAGAGGCGGAAGCAGTGGTTATCAACCCGCATTTATATTGCTTATATGATATCCCCGATATCGGGCAAATCTATAGCATTTATATCACCGAGTTAAAAGACGGCGCTTACGGTATTGGCTCTGAAAGTCTGGACTGCGCGTTATTTGCTGAAGAAGACATCCCGTGGGATAAGCTTGCCTTTGAAGCCGTGCGCCGTACCTTAAAAAGCTACTTTGCCGACCGCAAGGAGTTTGACGACCATAACGACTTTCCTATTCATCAAGATATGATTGGCAAAGACCAAGCGATTAAGCGTTATTAATACAACTTTTTAAAATACTTACCGGCAATAAAAACCGCCGCTTTCAATACAAACACTGAGAGCGGCGGTTTTTTTATACAGTCAATGATTTGCGATGACTGATTTTGCGCTAAATTAACAACTAGCTTTTAATTTTACAAACGTTAAAACCTAACTCTTTTACGGCTTCTTCTTTATCATAGGGTGCTAATACCGCTCGCACATGGTCTTGACCTTGCAGATATTGCTTAGCGACGCGCTGCAAGTCAGCAACCGTCACAGATAATATCGCTGCGCGCATTTTACGCTGCCAGTCGACGCCGCGATGATGCAGATTGGCAAAGCAGGCTTTTACCGCCTCGCCTGCTGGAGAGCCAGGTTTATCCATGCCTGAGATAATACCTAAGATGGCTTCTTCTAATTGCTCATCGGTTTGCGGCTCGTTTAATAGCCATTCGATACTGGCATCAAAATGGGCAAAAGTTTCAGCACACTGCGGATCGCGATAGCTAAAGAACTTAAAGGCACAAGCATTGGCATCGTAACCTGCACCGCCGCCATAAGCACCGCCGCGCTCACGAATGGCACTATGCAAGTAACCATTGCGCAGATACGGCGCTAACACCATTAAGGCTGCCGTATCAGGATGGTCGGCGGCTGGTACAGTATAAGCGCTGGCATTATGATAAACGTTGGTCGGCACTAGCCACGCCAAATCGTCAGCAGTAACCTCTTCTAATTGAGCGCCATCATTCTTACCATTGAGCGCCGAGTCTAACTGTAAATCTGCAAACTCACTTGGAATGCTCGCTTCAATAGCCGTTTCAGTATTGCTTAATTTTTCCGCAATTTGTGACGCTTTACTGTTTTTCCAGCTCTCAACAATTAAATTACTTAAACGTTCAGTTTGCTCGGCTTCACAGATAATGACGGCGTGTTTCGGCAAACTTATTATACGCTGATGTAAATCCATCAAACTGCTTGCCAATTTATCCCACTGCCTATCGTCACTACTGGCGTGGGTTAAGAAGTCTTTTAGCGCGTTCAATGCTGGCAGCCCGCTACGCACATATTCTAACTGCGCTTGACGGCTCATGCCGCGACTGGCGGTTTGCATAGCATACGAATGCCCAGAACCGGCAAGGTTTGATTGCCAACCAGCTGCGCGCTGCTGCAAAATCTCTTTAATACGGTTATGCTCGCTAAAGACGCTGTGCTCCATGACTTCTTTAAGCAAATCAATGGCTTCAGGCTTACGATTTAGCGCGCGTGTAGCGACGACGAAGTAGCTGCTAATCGCTTGGCTATCATCGATATTGGTACGCTGGCTGATACGCGCCGTCACTCCTGATGAATGCGCCGCTTGCTTGGCCTGCATTTCATGAGCGCTTAGCGAGTCCGTGCCCAGTTCTGACAATAAGCTTAAATAGATCGGCAATAGCGGATGATTGATGACTTCATTAACCGGTAGCTCGCTGGTGTCTTGATTACCAATCGCATCGGTCAACGGCACTATCACTTGGTAATAATACAAGCCATTGGTACCGGCTTCATATTCAAATAAGGTGCTGTCTTGCCCGCTTAAATTTACTTGTTTTTGCGTGCCTTGTTTAAAGCTGATATCGGTTGGCACGTCTTCTAGACCAACTTTTGGCAATAAGCTTAAATCATCAGGCGCAGCTTGGCGCGCTGCCAAATCAAGCGCTTGCTGTTTTAAGATAGCTTTATCATCAGCGGTCAAATCCATCGCAATGGTATCAAGACGGGTTTGCTCAGCGGCTGCCAAACGGGCAGTTTTTTCGCTATCAGGCGTCAACGTGACACGGACACGATGCTGATTATCGAGCAAATGGGTCTTGATTAAATTCGGTAACCACTGTTCGTCTTTGACTTGCTCACGCAGCCATTGCAAGTGCTCATCAACTTCCCACACATCGATAGGGTTGCCATCATGAATCGCCGTGCTAAAGCCCTCTAACATAAGGTTTAAACCATACGGCATGCTATCACCGCCGATATGGCGCTGATCAATCTCGATTTGGTGCAAAATGGTTTCGATGGTTTCATCATCAATCGGATTGCTCGCCACCTCTTTAAGTAAATCAAGAATGCCCTGCTCTACCGCTTCGGCATGCTCAGGGTTTGAACCGCGTAGACCGGTATAGAATACCATTTCATAATGACTGTCATCGAGACCCAATAGCGGACTCGGCGCTTTACCGAGTGGATGGCTGTCCAAATACGCGCGCAATGGCGAGCCTGCATGCTCAACCAACACGCCTTCTAATAGACGCAGTGCTAAACGCTGCTTGGGATCGGTAATCGATGGCAATAACCACGCCACCACATGATGCGTTTGGTCTGGACCAGCTTCATCAGCAGTATAAGTATCAACCGCGCTAATCGGTGCAGACAGACGTTTTTCTGGACGCGAAACGTGTTTTTTACCCGCTTCAAACTGAATCAAGGCATCGTCATGAATTTTTGCTTGCGTTTGGGCAACCGGAATATTACCGAAGCTCATGATCACGCTGTTTGACGGATGATAATGGCTCTGATGAAATTCAACCAGCTCATGATGGGTCAAATCAGGAATATCAGCAGGATCGCCGCCCGAATTATAATGATAGGTCGTCGTTGGGAACAAATGATGGGCGACCGTATGATAAAGCTGGTCAATCTCGCCGCTCATTGCGCCTTTCATCTCATTAAAGACGATACCTTTAAACTGCGGTTTATCGTTTTCGTCTAACTCAACGCGGATGCCTTCTTGGGCAAAATCCAGCGGATGAATATTGGGGAAAAACGACGCATCAAGATAAACGGCTAGCAAGTTAAAATAATCGTTTTTATTTTGGGTCGCGTACGGATACGCCGTCCAATCGGCGGCGGTCATGGCATTCATAAAGGTGTTTAATGAACGTTTAATCATCGAAAAGAACGGGTCGCGGACAGGGAACTTTTCAGAGCCACACAAAGCCACGTGCTCTAAAATATGCGCCTCACCTTTTGAGTCCATTGGCTGAGTACGAAAGCCGACCAAAAAGGCATTCTCATCGCTTGGATGCGCCAAATGGTAATGCATGGCGCCTGTCTTGACGTGCTGGCTTATCAATACGTCCATCGACAGTGCATCGATATGACGGTGCTCAAGCAGCTCAAACGCTGGATGTAGGGTTAAATCAGCGGTAAATGGCGTGTCAGTCATAGTTGTCCTTATAGAGTAACCTGATAGCTTCTTCGTTAAGCGCTCATGTGGCCGTTAACTGATAAAGCATCTCAGGATAAACAATCAAAAATGGAAAGGTTTATATTTATAAAATTGATTGGTCTAAAATTAATAGCGTTGTAAAAGTTATAAAAATAGCAGTGTTATAAAAATATAGGTAATCTTTAAATAGAATGGCAGTTATCAGCTAAAAAGGATTTGCCTAACGAAACTAGATGGGGCTTAGGGCTTGATAAGTCAAGATAGCGCTAGGAGAAAAATAATAACGCTTCAACAATAAATCATAAAGATAGTGTGGATTTAACAAAGCCTACTTAACAGCAGTCAGTAGTAGTGCTATAGTTGAAATCATCTGTCAAAAGGAGCAGCTCATGAGTTACGAACATATTTTATTGGTCACCGACTTGATGTCCGACGCTGATGTGGTCGCCCAAAAGGCCAAACGTATCGTCGAGAATCGTCCGAACGCCAAATTATCGGTATTACATATCGTCAAAGATACCATGGTCGGCTTTGGCTATGAGCTGGTGCCTGCCTCAAGCTTATACGATGAAATCGATGATGAACGCTGCCAAGAAGCGCGCGCCAAACTGGCGCAATTTTTGGAGCGTAATGACTTGCACGCGGTCAACTCTGAAGTAACAACCGCTATCTCTAACAGTGAAGGTATCGTCAATTATTGCCATAAGCATGACGTTGATTTATTAGTCATCGGTCGTCATGAGCGCCACGGTATCTCGGCTTGGCTAAGTGGCGCGACGGCAGATAATATCTTGCCAAACGTCCCATGCGACAGCTTAGTGGTGCGACTGGATAAACCCGTTAATAAATAAGCCTAATAACAGGAACAGACTTAACATAATTCCCAAGTTATTAAAAAAGCTCATTGAGAAAAGCGCACTGTGTGACAGTGCGCTGTTTTATTATCCATCAAAATAGTAGAGACTCTATCCAATACCTCTATGTTTACTACTAAAATCAATCTTCTGTCAAAATATCAATAAAACTCTGCCAAATGGGGCTTTGATGACGCGCTTTATGCCACACCAGCCACCACGTGCGCGCTAAATCAATACCTGCTACTTTCACCTGCACCAGCTCTGCTTTATCCAATTCTGCTTGAATGACATACTGCGATAAGCAGCCAAGCCCAATATCGGCGCTGACCATATGCTTAATGGCTTCTGACTGCTGAATTGCCATGACAATCTCGGCATGCGGTAGATGCTGCAATAACTGCTCATCGATAATCTGCCGCGTCCCCGAACCCGCCTCTCGTACCAGTAATGGCAGCCTTGCCAATCGTTCAACGCTGAGCTCATAGCATTTTTCTTTATGGTTATAGTCCATGTTTGCCAGCCATTTACTATGAGATTTAGCAAATACCATCAAGGTATCGGTCCGCCAAGCGCGCTGCTCAATCACTTTCATATCTGTCGGGCGCGGCATACCTTCTACAAGCGCAATATCGATATTTAATTGCTCAACCTCGCCGACCACTTCTTGGGTATTGGCAATATACATATCGATATGGGCATCGGGTAGCGCTTCGTACAATTTGGCAAGCAGCGGTGGCAATACATAATTACCAATCGTGGTACTAGCACCAATATGAATCTGCCCTGCTTGATGCTTATGATAATGCTCAAGGGTTAAAGCTTGTCCCAAAATAGCTTGCGCCTGAATATAAATAGGATGGGCGTTTGGATGCTGATTAAGCCTGCGACCGACGCGCTCAAATAGCGGCATTTGTAACCGCGCCTCCAGCTCAGTGAGTGCACTGCTGACCGCTGACTGCGATAAATGCAGCTCTTCACTGGCACGGCTGGTACTGCCAGTTTGATAAATACTGACAAACACCGATAGCTGCTTAAGGGTAATCCTCGGTAGCAGCTGCATAACTTTTTTCATGATTGGATCACCTCTTTCATCGGCCTTTTATCTTTAACTAATTAGGACATGACCTAGCCTACAACAACTTACTAACCTAAAAAATCGATAGTTTATATCTTATTAATCTGTTTTTATTATAAATCGGTTTATCTTATACTGTCTATTCATAAGCTTATGCTTATTTCGATTATAGATGATAAAAAATAGGATGCGTACGATATGAACGCAGTGGCACAAACCATGCATAATTACTTCCCGCATAATCGTCATGCGATGGGACTTATTGTCGTGCTGATTGGGAGCTTGTTTTGTTTGTGGTTAAATGTCAGCCTAGACACATGGTCAAATGGACAAATTGTTGGTCTGTCATCGTTGACGCTAGCAATTTTACTTGGCATGGTACTTGGCAATACGATTTATCCAAATTTTTCTGATCAATTAAGTGCGGGTGTTGGTTTTGCTAAAGGTCAAATACTGCGCCTAGCCATTATATTTTATGGTTTTAAACTGACTTTAACCCAAGTCGCAAGCGTTGGTATGCCCGCCGTAATGACTGATGCATTGGTATTAACCTCAACGTTTTTACTTACCTATTGGCTCGGTACAAAGTGGCTTAAAGTCGATAAGCAAACGACCTTATTGATCGGCTCAGGGGCAAGTATTTGTGGCGCTGCAGCGGTAATTGCCGCAGAACCCGTGGTCAAAGCCGAAGCGCATAAAGTCACCATTGCCGTTGCCACCGTGGTGGTCTTTGGCACGATTGCCATGCTGCTCTATCCATTTTTATATCAACTTGGCTGGCTACAACCTTGGCTAAACGCTCAGCAATACGGCATATATACCGGTTCAACCATTCATGAAGTGGCACAAGTAGTGGTCGCTGGTAACGCCGTCAGCACCGAGGTTGGCAATACCGCGGTCGTCACAAAAATGATACGAGTGATGATGCTCGCGCCTTTCTTATTGATTTTATCGTTTGCCTTAACCAAAACCAGTAGTGATAATGGCGAAAAGCCGTCTTTCATAAATCGTGTGCAACAAGTGAAAGTCCCTTGGTTTGCCTTTATCTTTATTTTGGTGGTGGTATTGCATACGTGGGTACCGATGACGGCAAGCTTTGAGCAGAGCATGGTCATGCTTGATGATGTCTTATTGACGATGGCAATGTTTGCCCTTGGTTTGACCACCCATATGAGTGCCATTAAACAAGCTGGCGTCAAACCATTGATACTCGGTGCCATTATGTTTACTTGGTTAATCGTTGGTGGCGGCTTGATCAATATTGGCATCGCTTCACTGTAAAAAAGCTATTTACGCACCAATAAAACTAAAAATGCCGACGATTATCACTATAATCGTCGGCATTGTTGTTCTAAGACTTTACTATTTATTTATCAAAAGCAATAAACATAAATAATAGGTGAAAAAAAACGAACCCTAAGGCTCGTTTTTTTATTCATCTAGCTCTAATTGTCTATAAAGACAAATTAGATAGCAACGATGTTATGTGCTTGTGGGCCTTTTTGGCCTTGAGTTACAGTGAACTCAACTTCTTGGCCTTCAGCCAAAGTTTTGAAACCTGAACCAGTGATTTCGCTGTAATGAGCAAAAACGTCTGCGCCATTTTCTGGAGCGATGAAACCAAAGCCTTTAGCTTCGTTGAACCACTTAACTGTACCTTTTTGAACGTCTGACATAGTCATAACCCTGATATTTAATTTATTTTTGGCCTAATTGGCCGATAACGCTTGCAAATAGCTACTGAACGATAAATATTAAAACGAAGGATTATAACTAATACTACGAGGTAATGATTTGGTGCAGAACTGCTCTTAAGCTTGGAGGTATTATAGGTGCCCTAGCGCAGTATCGCAAGCCTTATCTTATCTTTAGTGTAACAAAGCGCAATTATTGGCTATTTTTTGCACTTATTTGCTTTATTTTTAGACAATTAACAAAAATTTTAAGCATTTAACCGCTAAGTCTAGGCATTCGGCAAACGGAATAAATATATGGCGACGCCAGTGCAAATCGCTGCTACTAGCCACGCCATCCACACCATATCCGCTGGCAGACGATAAAATAACATTGATATCGATAGTGTCATCATAATCGTTGCTAACCACTTCGCATATAGCGGTACGGCACGGCGCTCTTCCCAATCGCGAACAAACTTACCAAAATACTTGTGATTAATGAGCCAAAAATGAAAACGTCGTGAGCTACGTGCCCAGCAACCTGCCGCTAGTAAAATAAAAGGGGCGGTCGGCATCACTGGCAACAATGCCCCAACAATCCCCAAGACAAAAAATATCCAACCAAATATCAAAAATGCCCAACGCACCGCTGGGCTATTGTGTTGATTGGTCTTTGGGCGGTAGTAGAAGTGCTTTTTTTGGCTCATAAAGGATGTCGTTGGATAGTGGATATCGTTGGATAGTGTCAGATAATCAGGTTTTGGCCGGCAAATTTATGACAAAGACGGCGGCTTATAGAACTCACTAAGGATGCCGTATGAGGAGATATGCTACAAGACTATTTTTATGAGGGTTTTGCTATCAATCGGTATGTTTGGTTAGTGATTGGGTAAGTACCAATTACAGATAGTGCGCTCTTCTATTAACACGTCGATTGAAAGCGCCTATAAGATTGAAAGCGCTTATAAAAAGCCGTCACAAATGAGAACTGTTATAAAGGACGGTTAACGAGCGTCAGTCATCACCTTTCATTGTCATTCCTGATACGCTTGCATCACCGCTTACAAGTCGTCTATGATAATGCAGTAGCTATCGATAATAGTCATTAGCAGTACGGATTCATGAGCAGTACTGATCAAAAATAATGCAGCACCACTCAATCTTGTCGGGGTGCTTTGCTTTTAACCTTGTAACGATTGTTAAAACCATCGCTGAGAGACACCCGTGAACCTGAAGCAGTTAGCACTGACGTAGGAAACAAGCATGACAGACCCTAAGCAGTCTATGAATAAGAGAAACCTCTACCTGACGCGCTGATCTGATAGCGCCTTACATGTTGAGATTTTGCCTTTCTTGTTTTACCTTTTTTGTTTTATTTAAACAGCATCAGTCTGATTGTTTTCTATCATTAAAAAGGAAACAACCATGCAGTCAACCACCAAACTGACCCTCACCCTCGAATGGTTTTTGAACCCTGATCACCTGCCCTTTATCGCGGGTGTGACCACAGGCGCGTATGAGCAAGCAGGGCTAGATATCACCATCATTGAGCCTGATGACCACTATGATGGCTTTGCTGAATTGCAAAATCAAAGCATCGATCTGCATGTGAATGAGCCAATTCATCTGTTTGAGCATTACGCGCCTAATCTGCGTGCGCTTGGCTGTTTTTTTGAGACCGATGGCGGCATATTGATGCAGCAATCCAGCATGGATAAGCTCAAGAACAATCAACCGATTCGCGTTTGTACCCCAGCGGCTGAAGAAAAAACCAATCGCATTGGCTTTGAGATATTAGCCCGCTATGCCAAGAAAAACGGCTTTAGTATCAGCCGTGATAATGTGACCTTTGTACAAAAAGACTTCTACCATATAAAAAACCTGCAAGAAGACCTAAGTCTCGATGGTGCATGGCTGTGCTTTTATAACTTTGAAGGGGTTAAGGCGACTCATGAAGGTTTAGACTTTACGTTTATCGATCAGCATCTGTCCCCTTATCCGAATTTTTCGGCGTTAGAAATCCTCACGACTGATGAGACTTATAGCGCGAAAAAAGACGCGATAGATACCTTTATCCAAGTGACCAATCAAATGACAGAACACTGTAAAAGTGAGCCTAAGTCTGCGCGCCGCATGTATTATGACTATAGTCAAACCGACGCAGATGCCTTGATGGATGCGATTATCGATAATACGCTAGGTAGATTGATCACGCCAATCACGCCTGATGCCAGTAAGTGGCAAGAACTGCGCGAGATGCTAGCTGAAATCGATATTGTGACGTTGACGGATGAGCAGTATCAATCGCTGTGGGCGCTGTAGGCATTTTATAAGTTAAGATATTTTGAATAATAAAAAACCGCCATAGAGTTTACTATGGCGGTTTTTTATTGGTTTTAAATAAGAGCGAAATTAAACTAATATAAGCAGCTGATGTATATCTCTATCAGACTTTGGCGAGTGAGCTTGAGCGTGATTGGCGCAGTATCGTCAATAGCAAGATTGCTTAGAGGCGAGCGTTGTCCGACGGTGAGTAACAGCCTTGATAATCTCTAAATAAAACTATTTAGTAAATTCATAGGAAAGTTAAGCTTAAGTTCTATTTTGCTTGAAACACGAAAATAAATTTAAGCGCAACTTCCTCATGCCAGAAATAAATCGAACGTACTGTTAAATTATTAACCTTTTCTAATAAACTTACAGAATCTATATTTTTTAAAAATGTATTTGAGTCTTATCAGTATTATGATAAATCATCTGTTTCTGTTGCGTAACTCTGGACAACAGTTTATGTATATGCTTTGGGGTTATCAATATTTTAGCTTCGTCTACAAAAGTTTTTTCTAAAAGCTTTAGTTTAAAACATTGATTTGTATAATCCAATGCATCTAAAAAAGAGGAGTTTGATGTAAGGTGACCTTTACCACCCCTAGTAATTAAACAGTATTTAAACCTTAAATTAAAAAAGTCTTCTCTCTTATATCCTAGTATGTTTACCCAAAACAAACAAAGTTTTGAAAGGGTGTCATAGCACTTTAATCTAATATTTACTCTAGATTTCTTATCACTAGGCCATTGTTCTTTAAATTCAATTAGGTATAGCGTGCTATTAGACTCATCAAATAAAATTGTATCCGTTGAACAACTATGAGTTACTTCTAGCTTATCAGCTGTAAGAGCAGGAATATTATCAACATGAAGAGCTTTGAAATTAATATCTAAAAAATATCTGTCATTAGATACATTGTATGAAATTTCCTGTATTGATGCTAAAGATTCAGAATAATGTTCATTTAGTCCATCTATTAATTTCTGTTCATTAGAAATTTGAGACATCCTCTTGCTCCTCCATTAAAGAATATAATGGTTCTGATAATGCCTCAATAATTGGATTTATATTACCATTAGTATCGTTAATAATACTTTTATCTTCTTCTTTAGATGTAAAATAAAACTTAGTACCTTTAAGTTTTTCTTTATCACTATATATTTTTAATGCCTCTAACATATAAGGGCTATGAGTATTAATAAGTATATTAGTACCTTGGTTTGCTAAGCTAACTATTGCTTGTGCATACAGTTTTTGCCACTTAGGATGCAAATTAGTTTCAGGTTCATCAATAATTAATATTGAATCCTTATTTATGAATCTTCCCTTGTATAATAAATCAACAATTGCAATTGATTTCATTCCTGATGAAACATTATTTGCTGTATAGCTTTTCTTTTCCTGAAAAAGTTCAAAACTACGACTTTCAGTATTAAAGTCCATAAATCCCTTATAGAAACCACTCGAATCCCAATTACAGTTTGAACCAATTTCATCTGTAATATTTTTACTGCCATCTATTTTTGAACATAGGTCGATAACATGATACGGCAAGTTCAATTCAAAATTATTTCTACGCCTAACAGTATTGATTGTTGAAATCCTATGGATAATCTGTGATATTTGAAACACATATGGACCATCGATTAGTGTTGAATCTTTTATTGGTAAATTATTTGATGTACTGTATTTCAGAACTTTTTTATTATTAAAATCTAATGAAAAAACTTCCTCTCCTTCATCATAAAATGATAAGCTCGCTTTTTTAACACCTTCTTTCTTATACAACAGGTCGTTTGAGAACTCACTCTTTAATGCTTGAAATATAAAATCTTGAATAGGCTCTTTTTCCAAATTTTGGTATTGATCATTTAATAAATCTTTTATTTTTGATATTTTATCAAAATCATCTTTATATTCCTCTTTAAATTCTTTATTTTCATCCTCTTTAATTAAAAATAATATGTTGTCAATAAGAGATGAAATTAGATCTACATCTATACTATTTACATCAGCAGTCCGTCTTAAATGTAAAACTGTAATTTGTAATTTCTCAATTAATTCAATTAGTGAGTCTTCGACTGGAAAATCTATTTGGGAAATTCTTCTAACGTACAGAGATAGTGCATCATAAATACTACGAAACTTATCATATTTTTTGAGCTGATAGTCAGTTGCAAAAAAAGAGGATGCCTGACCAACAGCATAAACAACTTTAGCAATAGTTGTTTTACCTGAATCATTTTCACCACATATAATACTTAAGTTGTTAAGTTCAATCTCTGCTTTTTCAATACTGCCAATATTCTCAATTATAAATTTCATGAGTTATAACCTTTAATTACGCTTCAGCGTGAATTTGACAAGAAATACTTGCAACAATAACATAAATTTTAAAAAAATTTGTTATAACGCTTTCAACTGCTCCATCTGCGCCGTTATCGCCGTCAACTGCCCTTCTAACTCAGCCAGTTTCGCCTTCTCAGCATCGACTACTTCCGCAGGTGCTTTACTGACGAAGCCTTCATTGCTCAGCTTACGCGCGATACCGTCGGCTTGACCTTTCAACTTATCATATGACTTACCCAAGCGAGCCAGCTCAGCGGTTGGGTCAATCAGTCCTTTCATGGGAACAAGGACGCGTAGCTGGCCAACCATACTTGATGAGGATAGTGGCACCTCATCACCGTCTTTTAGAATCGTTAAGCTCTCCACTTTCGCTAATGCCTTAAATTGATTGGCAATACGCGATAGACGCTGCTCTTCTTCACTTGAGATATTTTGTAGTAGCACGGGCAAGCGCACCGCGTTACCGAGTTTCATCTCGCCTCTGATATTACGGACGCTCGCGATGAGCTCTTGTAGCCACTCCATATCGGCTTCGGTTTGCTCACTGATTTGCGCAGTATCGGTTTGTGGATAGGCGGCAATCACGATACTATCGGTATTTTTACGACCCAGTAGCGGCGCAACCGTCTGCCAGATTTGCTCAGTCAGATACGGCATAATCGGATGGCTAAAGCGTAGCGCGGTCTCAAGCACATGCAGCAGCACATAGCGGATTTGCGCTTTACGCTCGCTTGATACTGAGTCATCATTGAGGCTGGCTTTGGCAAGCTCGACATACCAATCACAGTATTCATTCCAGATAAATTCATAAATATCATGGCTGACCATATCAAGGCGATACTGAGCAAAGTGCTGATGGATATTGCTAATCGTCGAGTTTAGACGACTCATGATCCATTTTTCTGGTAATTCCCACACCTCAGGATTTGCCGTTTGGTCAATCGCTTGGGCGTTGCCTTCTTTATCGATACAATTCATCAGTACAAAGCGGCTAGCATTCCAAATTTTATTACAGAAGTTACGATAGCCCTCAACACGTTTTAGATCAAAGTTGATATCGCGACCGGTACTAGCAAGGGAGGTAAAGGTGAAGCGCAGCGCATCGGTACCGTAAGCTGTGATACCTTCTGGGAACTCTTTTCGGGTTTGCTTCTCAATCTTTGCCGCATCTTTTGGATTCATCATATTGCTGGTGCGTTTTTCAACCAGCGTTTCCAAATCGATACCATCGATCAAATCAATCGGATCTAAGACGTTACCTTTAGATTTTGACATCTTCTGACCATTGCCATCACGTACCAGACCATGAACATAAACGGTTTTAAACGGTACTTGCGGCGTGCCATCTTCGTTTTTGACAAAGTGCATAGTCATCATGATCATGCGTGCGACCCAAAAGAAGATAATATCAAAGCCGGTGACCAACACGCTGGTTGGGTGAAAGGTTTCAAGCACACGCGGGTCAGCATTAACGTCTGCCCAATCAAGCGTACTAAACGTCCAAAGACCAGAGCTAAACCAGGTATCGAGCACATCATCGTCTTGGCGCAATTTTACGTCGTCGCTTAGATTGTACTTAGTGCGTACTTCCGCTTCATCACGGGCAACATAAATCTCGCCAGTCGCATCGTCATACCATGCAGGGATACGATGTCCCCACCACAGCTGACGGCTGATACACCAGTCCTGCAAGTCGGTCATCCACGCCATATACATGTTTTTGTATTGCGCAGGAACGAATTCAATTCGGCCATCTTCTACGGCATCAATCGCAGGTTTGGCAAGCTTACTGACGGCCACGTACCATTGATCGGTCAACCATGGCTCAACAATCGTACCACCACGCTCAGCACGTGGGGCTTTGAGTGCGTAGTCTTCGATATCCTCTAGCCAGCCTTGCTCACCTGCTTGCTCAACTAAGAATTTACGCGCGGCAAAGCGCTCAAGCCCAGCATAGTCACTTGGCGTCGTCTCCAGCGTTGGCTCACGCGTCTGCAAGTCAGGGTAGACTTCCATGGCTGGTAAGATATTGGCGCGCTCATCTAAGATATTAATCAATGGCAAGTTATGACGACGACCCAATTCATAATCGTTAAAATCATGCGCGGGCGTGATTTTTACGCAGCCTGTGCCAAAGTCTTTTTCGACATAATCATCGGCAACGATAGGCACAACGCGACCAGTAATCGGCAAGGTAATGGTTTTGCCAATCAAATGCGCGTAACGCTCGTCCTTTGGATTGACGGCAACGGCGGTATCGCCCAGCAAGGTTTCAGGGCGTGTGGTGGCAACGACCAGATAGTTTTTACCCTCTTGGGTCGTTAAGTCTTTATCGGTGAAATGATAGCGGAAATGCCATAAGCTGCCTTTTTCATCAACGTTTTCTACTTCTAAATCTGATAGCGCGGTTTGGAACTTAGGATCCCAGTTAACCAAACGCTTACCACGATAAATAAGCCCATCATCATATAGACGAACGAACACTTCTTTGACCGCATTGGATAAACCATCGTCCATGGTAAAGCGCTCTCGCGACCAATCAACCGAGCTACCAAGGCGGCGAATCTGCGTGGTGATATTGCCGCCCGACTCTTCTTTCCACTCCCACACTTTATCGATGAAATCTTCGCGCGTCATATCACGGCGCTTCAAACCTTGCGCCTCCAAACGACGCTCAACCACCATCTGGGTGGCGATACCCGCATGATCGGTGCCCGGTTGCCATAACGTATTATCACCATCCATGCGATGATAACGGGTTAGTGCGTCCATGATGGCATTGTTAAAGCCGTGACCCATATGTAGTGAACCGGTGACGTTCGGTGGCGGCAAGGCGATAGAGAACGACTCGTCTTTATCAAAGCTTGGCTTAAAATAACCGCTTTCTTCCCAGCCTTGATACATGCCTGCTTCGACATCGCTTGGATTGTAGGCGTTCTCTAATTGACTTAGGGCGGCCTGAATCGATTGGGTCAGGTTGCTCTTGGTGTTGCTCTTGGTATTATCAGGGGTATTAGGAGTACTCATAATAGAATGGTCTTTTATTAAAAATGAAGGTGGTCAAACAAAGTTATCGAAAAATAGGGAAAATAATTAATAGAGTGATTTTAACGCAGATGGGCAGATTTTGTTAGATGCTAAGGACATTTATCAGACTTCAATAGCGGCAGGGGCCAATTTACAACAGTAATCGGCTGAACACTCAACACAATAAACGCTGCGCATACGCTAGAATAAAGAGAAACTTAAATTATCATCAGATAAACAGCGAGCCGACCGTGTCTAAAGATAGCGAGCACAACGATAACAATAATAGTAGCAATAGCAGCCACTCTAAAGCTGAAAAAAGAGAGGATGTACGCTGCTCTATAGCTGCTGAAGAAAATAATGCTGAAGACAAAGTAGAAGGCGATACTGAGGCGCAGAGCGACTCCGATACCACAGGAAACTTAGAAGACGAAGACTTTTCTGAGGATATTAGCGAAGAAGACAAAGAGACCATCAAAAAAGTCGCCAACGATGACAATTTTAGCCAAGCAAAAAGCTATGCCAGTATCTTGGTTGAGCAGGTGATGGATGCCAGAGAAACCTTTGAGCGCTCGCTTGGCTCGTTATTTACCAGTGCTTTTACCGCAGGGCTCGAGATTGGCATCAGCTTCTTTATGATTTTATCGGCTTTTGCGCTTTTGAGTGGCGTGCTACCCAGTCATTATGCGATCGTCCTCGCTTCCCTACTTTATCCGATTGGCTTTATTATTGTCGTCATTGGTCAATCGCTTTTATTTACCGAACAAACCTCGCTGTTGAGCCTGCCCGTTCTCAACAAAATCGAACCCTTACATAAGTTGCTACGCCTTTGGGGCATTGTCATCGCCGGTAACGTCGTTGGTGGCTGTTTGTTTGCCGCTTTGATGATAGGCCTAGGTTTAAATATGCAGCTGTTTAGCGTCAGTGACATCGATGCCTATGCCGAGCATATCTTAGGGTTTAGATGGTGGGTGATATTTGGTAGCGCCATCTTGGCAGGCTGGATGATGGGCGTTACCGCCTGGCTTGTGACCTCGGCGCGTGACACCCTTAGTCGCATTGTTTTGGTGACCTTGATTACTGGCAGTATTGGCTTTTTAGGTTTGCATCATAGTATCGTCGGTAATATCGAGATATTTTCTGCTTTGCTTTATGGCAATACCGTTAGCTTAGCGCGCTATTTGCTATTTTTGGCGGTGATATTGGTTGGTAATACCGTTGGCGGGGTGGTATTTGTCGCGGTCCTAAAAAACCGTACCTTCTTATTTGATATTGCTAAAGTCAAAGAAGAAACTGCCAAAGACAAACCAAACGAAGTCAACAATATAAACAACCGTATAAACACTCGCCGTCCTTATTAACAATAATTAGCAGTAAAATCCTCAAGCTAGTTTCCCGTAACAGATTTTAAGCATTTAAACCTGTTGTGGGATTTTATGAACGAGTGATATATAGTAAATTCCATTTAGAAATGTTATAGGACTGCTAGAATAAATTTTTCGAAGCCTCTGGAGTGCGAAGCACACAGCAAGCGAGGAAAATTTATTCCAGCAGAGCGCTATTTTAAATGAACCACTTTTATATTGAATTGGCTATAGATGCTTAACGTCTGTCTAAATCATTAGCGTTAAAGCATGCGCGCGGCTAATACACTGCTTTCTATTTCAGATTTTCTCAGTTTATTGTGTCGCGCGCTAAATATGCGTACCAAAATCCCTGCCGTTAAGAACATTACCAAGGTATAGATGGCTGGCATCATCGACATATCGTAGTTTGATAATAGTGTCAACGCCATAAATATCGATAAAGTACTGTTTTGGAGCCCGACTTCTAACGTGACCGACGTTCTTTGCGCCAAGTTTAGACCAAACCATTTGCTACTATAATAGCCAAGCGCCATGGTTGAAAGATTCAATATTATCGACACAGGGCCGGTAGCGATAAAGGCATCGACGATGATATCGCGTTGCACATAGCCCAAAAATAGCACTAAAAATGTTAAAAACAGCACGCCAAAGCGAGACACATAGATTTGTGAGCGATCGGCGACTTTTGGCGCGTAACGCTTAATCAGCATGCCGATACTAATAGGCACAATCGTTAGTAGCACCAAAGTAAGCACCGTTTTTAATACGGGCAATTCAAACGCGCTACCGCTGCCCATAAAATAAATCAACGAAAAGCTCAGTACAATCGGAATGGTAAATACCGTGATAACGCTGGCAATTGCGGTCATCGTCACCGACAGCGCCACATCGCCTTTGGCTAAATAAGTAAATAAGTTTGAGGTAGTGCCGCCCGGACACAGCACGAGCAGCATAACGCCAACGGCATACTCTGGGCGTAATGGCATGATATTGGCTAAGGCAAAGCCGATGATTGGCAGTAGTATCAGCTGATTGGTCAAGCCTATACCTACAGCTTTGGGATACTTTAACACCCGTTTAAAATCATTGGTGACGAGGGTCAAGCCCATGCCCATCATGATTAAAAACAAGCAAATAGGAATAATAATTGAGTTTACTAAAGTGACTAGCGCCAAACTTTCCATAATGACATCCCTGTAAATGTGACCTACTCCTAGATCAACTGCTAATGATTGAGCGATAACGGCTTAGCATTCCTTGCTAAGGCTGGTTAATAGCGGCTAACGCTTAGCATCAACGGCCATCACTCATTGTTATGCTGAATTGCTGTTATATAGTCAAAATATCCTAAAAACGCTAAGGTATTGCTGATATCAATTTTTTGTAGCCTCTGTCTGCGTAGACACAGCAAGCAAGAAAAATTGATATCAGCAGTGCGTGATGTAATATTACTTTTCACTCACTATAGCTTTTATGAGAGTGCTTATAGCATAAAAGTCAGCAAAACATATAGCGAGTATATAGCGCAAATGTCATACATATTTGCTTTATTCAGCGACTCATCAGTCAAGTGTAAAATGTGGGAATAGAGTAGAAATAGAAAGGGTTTTAGTCAGAGTAAATAAGAGGACTTGCCAGAATGTTTAATATGGTTAGGGTTAAATGACTTTGAAGGATCGAGGCTTTATCAGAATTCTCACAACTATGGACGGCGGTACCATAGGCAATGGCTTCGACCATACTGCCCAACTGATTGACATTACTGACTTCAAAACGCAGGCCATAAATATGATTATAGCCTTTCGCCTGCGCTTGGCTACGCATACGTACGGCGGCTTCACGGCGCGCGCGGTCGAGCAAAGTTTCATAAGTAGTGAGATTTTTACCAAAGATACTTAGAACGCGAGCAATGACCATTTTAAAATAATCTTGCGCAATCACCACGCTGCCAAGTACCAATTCACCCTCAGTATGAGCTGCAAGTTTGGGTACATAAAAGCGCTCGGTCGAGACGACAATATGGCCAAGCTCTTTTTCAGCGATTTTTAATTGTGCCAAATGCTGACGCTCATGCCGTGAGCCAAAAAACCAGCCGACCACAAATAACACCAGAAGCGGCGCGTAGTTGATGAGCATTTGGGTAAGAGAATTATTCATGGACCGTCTCGAGCGTCAAAAAGCATTGCTGCTTTTTTTACTGGTTAATTAACCAAAAGGATTGAAACGTGGCAAATCATCAGCAGCGGCGGTTGGGTTTTTCGGTGCTGCTTGGTCGTGATTTTGCAAACCTGTAGGACCAGAAGGAGTGCTCGGCGGTTGATGAGATGACGGCGAAGAGATGGACTGCTGCGACATAGGAACCGCTTTAACCGCGGTACCATAAACAAACAGCTCAGAAGCGCCTTGGGCAATGCTCGAAGTCGAAAACCGCAAGCCTACCACGGCATCAGCACCCAAGGCCTCTGCCTTGATGACCATACGATCGATCGCTTCTTGGCGTGACTCTTCTAACAGCTCGGTATAGGCTGTCAGCTCACCACCAACGATATTTTTTAGCCCAGCGAACAAATCTTTGCCCACATGCTTTGAGCGCACGGTACTGCCGTAGACGACATCTAAGCGCTCGGTAATCTGATAGTTGGGTAAGTGCTCAAGGTTGGAAAGTTGCACAGTCATGCTACAGCCTTATTGGTGACTTATATGAATTTAATGAAGATTGATGGTGTCAGTGCATAATAAACAATCAATATCGTTGAAACAAACCCTGCTAGTCATTGGTATGAAACAATAAAAACAGCTCGGTCAAATTGCCTTCGATGCTATTGGCCATTTGCGCCATTTTATCTTCATCAGCGCGCATTTCGGCAAGCTCAGGATCTTCATCATCGATACCGCTTAGCACAATCATCGGTAAGGTTAAGACCGCCACATCTTCTGCGGTTTCTTCATCTTCAAACCAGTCACTGGCTTCATCACCATACATCGCATCGACAAAACCAATCGACCAAGCAACGATGTCAGACTCTTCTGAAAAATCGACCGCCACTTCTTCATCACCCGCATCTTCACCAAAGGGTAGCTCGATCGGCGTCTCGTTTTTTAGCTCAGCCATAATCGAGTCGCGCCAGCGCTGAATACCGTCAATCACATTTGCAGGAATGTCACTGACGTGACCTTCAAATAGCGCATCTAGCCAATTTGGCAACGGACGACCAATAACTGTCGCGGTCAAAAAACCATGGGTGGCAACACTATCCAGCACGAACTGGCTCTCATCATTGTCCAAATAGTCTAATAATTCATCGAAACTGAGTGGGTTATTCATAGCAGGGAGTCCTTGGCGGCTAGATTACGGCGTACGCCATACATGAGTATGACAACATAAAAAGAGCTGATTGCAGCATCATTTTTAACAATTTAATATTATTAAAAACCTCTAACAATCAGCTTAGCACAATATACTTAACATGATGATTGCTTATCTGTGTAACCAGTTAACAACTTTCGGCTAACACAAGCCATTATCTCTACTTTGCCTGATTATCAAGCGGCAAACTTAAAACGAAAATAACGGGTTAAATATCGTCATCATCCCAGTCATCGCCATCTTCATCAAAATTATCGATGTCATCAAGATCGTCTTTGAGCTCTTTTTCTAGACGTTTTTCTTCTAGTAGGTTATCAATCAAACGGCGTTTTTCAAGGCTACTTAAGCGCGTACGCACACTGGTTTCAGCCTCTTCCACCATCTTGGCGTCGTCATCATCGACAAAATCGTCATCAAAATCGTCATCAATATCAGCGTCACTCATGACAAACTCCTATCGTTTTTCGGCAAAGGTATTAAAAATACATAAATATATATATGCCTTATAAAGTCTCTCCCAAGCGTTGTCAATCCTTTTTATCACTATAACAACGTTATGCTCAAAGCTAATAAGCACACAGGCATTTATCTTACAGGCAATTGTATAGATTCACTGACGTCTAAAGTGACAAATTTACCCCTGCTCTTCTGTCTCTTCAATCATCAATACCGCATTACGTACATCAGCCAGCCGCTGAATCATGGCATCATTACCGCCATCGAATATCGCACATTCGCGCTCATAAACGGTCGTTGGGCGCATGACGCTTTGGAGCTGCACATGATGATTGATTTGTTTAATGCCCGCATTTGGTAGCAAAATAAGCATCTGCTCTTTTTTACCGACGCTCTCTAATAAATGACTCATCGCCTCAACTTGCGCATTGTCACTGACACCCGCTTTCGCTGGTAAGGCAAATCTAGATAGCTCGATATGCTTATCGTGGATAATTTTATTGAGCATGAGATACAGCTTAGCGAGCATCACCCCTGCCAATGCTACTTTGGCATGGCTATTATCTGCCTTTAGCATCACATAAGCGCCGCTTTCATCAAAGTGTGGCTCATTAATCGCGCTGACCCCAAGCAATAATGGCTGCTTCAGTAATTCGGTC
Source organism: Psychrobacter sp. SHUES1 (assembly GCF_001652315.1). Lineage (NCBI taxonomy): Bacteria > Pseudomonadati > Pseudomonadota > Gammaproteobacteria > Moraxellales > Moraxellaceae > Psychrobacter > Psychrobacter sp. SHUES1. The sequence goes on from NZ_LXWA01000008.1 coordinate 56,587, forward strand.
ACCGCTTGATTTAATAACTGCGTACATAATGCCAAATAAGGCAGGCGCTGCGACGGCGCTAAGCGCTCGAGCATATTGAACTCATCATGAAAGACTATCTGGACGCTGACACTATCAAATGGCCGGTTGGCAGACAGCCGAGCCATACCATTAGAGCCATTAGAGCCATTAGGCTTATGGCTGTCATGATTGTTAGCATTGCCAGCAGTCAGTTGGTCCTGTAGATTGTCCGCGCCATCGTTACTCATAGCATGTGCATTGGTGTCACGAGTCGCATCAAGCTCAAGATTTTGACCTTGCTGCCCTCTAACGTATTGATTGACCGCACTATGAATATCCAGCTTACGCGGTAGGTCTGATTTATCAACATTTGGATTGCGGCTGGTAGCCGCGGCATTGGCGGCACTAGCGGATTCTGTTGACACATCTTCTTTTTCTTCGCCACGCTCAAGGTTGCGCTCATAACCGCGCGCAAATTCGCGCTGATCGATCTGCCTGTACTGCTCGCGATGTAAATCTTGAATAGCGCGGCTTAGGGCATTGATTTGCTCTTTGGTTGGGCGCGCAATATAACCATAAATCAGCCATAGCAATAAATGCAGCAGCATCGAACCAATCACAAACGGCCACTGCATGGCAATAATCTCACCCTTGCTAATGTCTTTGAGGGTCAAGGCCACGCTACCGATGACTGCATCGCCTTTGGTGGCGATTTGGCTAATGGTATCGCCTTGCTGCATCGGTGCATTACCGACTGGCACCAAGACATCGCCATTATTGTCTTTAATCAAAATGCGCGTGACATCCTGCTCGCTGGTATAACGATTGGCTATGACGCTAAGGCTGACGCGGTCTTTATTTTCTAAAGATAAGCGCGCTTCATCAATAAGCTGAGCGACCATTTGCTCGCCCTTTTGGGCACGGCTATTGCTCAGCTGCTGATCGGTACTGATGACCAATAATAGGGTCTGCAAACAAAAACTAACCAGAAGAATAATGGCAAACAACCCTTGCCGCGGCGCTAAATACGTCATGATATGGTAAACTTTTTTGGATAAATGGAAGTAAAAAAAACGAGGCTAAGGCTCATTTTCTAGAAGTGTATGCCGCTCTTAATTTGTCTATTTGTTTTTTGCTTAATTCACTAGCGCCGCCACTCAATCAATAGTATTACAGTATTTAAACGCATGGCACCTAAACAGATGACACTGAAACCAATACTATTGATAAGACCTTGCCATCGTACAGCAGTTTTGTTGTGCAATTATGTTTGGTTCATACATTTACCGACAAATCGAGCTCTTATTTTCTCTACTATATCATCATAGTAAGGGTTATGGCGTTAGCGAATCGCATAAATTTATTGTAAGAACTTTCTTCTATGCGGCGGCGCTTTTTAGGCCTGTTAATTGGGTATGCTAAGCGTTTTTATCAGACTGTGAGACTTTGTACCTCACCTATAGGCGCTGCCCAGTAAAGCTGCTATTATTCCCAATCTTATATCAGCATACAAGGGACAATTGAGCGATGCAAAAAAATACATCTTACTCGTTACCAAAAGACAGCAAAGCTTGGCAACAAGCGGTCGATTCTGTAGCCTCATTATTGCCTGAAGGCACAAATCTACATGATTTTGATGCGCTACAATCCTTGCCTGTGTTTGCCTTAATTGTGGTATTGCCGACGCATGTATCTTCGCTCGATATTCATCAATATGTGCAGTCTTGGGTCGATGAGCAGCCAAACTGGCACTTGGTCACTGTCGCAGAAGACGCCGACGCCAATTTTGTCGATATTGAGATTGCTGATATAGATACCACGCAGCCATTTGCCAAGCGCTCGTTTATTGATGTGCAAGTGTTCCGCTATCTGCTGGTGCCCGTCACCGATACTCTCATGCACCCTGCTAAAAAGACAGCAGCGGCGCACATTATCGATGACCAATTGACCACCCGTCTGCGCCACGAGTTAACCGAAGACTATAAAAACTCGCAAACTACCATAGGTAGCGAGCATTTAGATGTGGTCGACTGTCATATCTTGTCGGTCGGTCATATGCTACGTACCCATAAGCTGGCCTGTTTTGATATGGATTCGACCTTGATTGAACAAGAAGTCATCGTTGAGCTGGCAAAAACTGCGGGGATTGGTGAGCAAGTTGCAGCCATTACCGAAGCGGCGATGCGTGGTGAGATGGATTTTGATGAATCCTTTGCACAGCGCGTGGCGTTATTAAAAGGCATATCGACCGATGTGCTCGATGATATTTGTAGCCGTTTAACCTTATCAACAGGCGCGCTGACCACTATCAGCGCCCTTAAAGCCTTGGGTTATCATACCGTCTTGGTCTCAGGCGGCTTTACCTACTTTGCCCGTTATATCGCTGAGCAACTAGGCATCGATGAAGTCCACGCCAATACGCTAGATATCGAAGACGGCGAAGTGACCGGTCATGTGCAACTGCCGATTATTAATGGCGCCAAAAAAGCGGCGATTGCTGAACATACTGCTGAGCGCTTGGGCATTGATATGTCACAAGTGGTTTGCGTCGGCGATGGTGCCAATGATTTACCGATGATGGCGCTAGCGGATTTGGGCGTGGCGTTTAATGCCAAACCCATCGTTCAAGCGCGTGCGGACGCTGCGGTCAATGTTACAGGGCTTGAAGGCGTGCTTTATGCGCTTGGCTATCCAGCCTTTGCCCGCACTAGATAACGCTTAACCATTCTAAAAAATTAGCTAGGTTAAGGATTTGTCTTTAGCCTAGCTTTTATGGTTGAAGCTTTTTTATATCTGCATCTCTTTTACCCTATTCATCTTATTTTTATCTTGTTAAATAAAAAAGGACTGTCCATGACGGCATCACAATCACCGCGGCCAGATGCGCCGTCATCTTCCACTCCTCTAGATAATGAACATTCAGTTCAGGAAAGCACCCCTATTTATAATGACAGTCCAAAGCAGCTATTTGGCGTCTATGCCAAAGGCATTGCGATGGGTGCAGCAGACATTGTACCCGGTGTTTCTGGCGGTACGATTGCTCTAATTGCAGGGATTTACGAGCGCTTGATTAATGCTTTGAGTAGCGTCGGCCCTCATCTTTGGCAAATATTTCGTCAACAAGGCGGGCTTAAAGGCTTGGTCGCCGTATGGAAGCAAGTCGATGCCACTTTTTTGGTGTGCTTGCTACTTGGTATCGCCACCAGTTTTGCTACGTTAGCTGGATTTATTAAGCATTTACTCGACCATCAGCCTTTACTGATTTGGTCGTTCTTTTTTGGTTTGGTGGTGGCAACAGTCTTTATCTTATTGACTGAGATTACCCGCTGGAATATAGGACGGGTGGTATTGTTTTTGCTAGGGGCTGGTAGCGCGGTTGTCATCAGTAGCTTGCCGTTATTGACCACCGCGCCAAGCTTACCTTATTTGTTCCTTGCAGGTGCGATTGCCATCTGTGCGATGATATTACCCGGTATCTCAGGCTCATTTATTCTATTATTAATGGGCGCTTATGACACCGTACTCGAAGCGGTGCATACGCTAAACTTTAGTATTATTTTTACCGTCATAGCTGGCATGGCAACGGGGTTATTATTATTTACCCGTATGCTCAAATGGTTGCTATCGCGCTATTATCAAGCAACCCTTGCCTTGTTGACAGGTTTTATTGCAGGCTCGCTGGTAAAAGTTTGGCCATGGAAAACCGATGCGCTCGGTACATTAAATAGCGCTGCTATCAGTAACGTCATGCCATGGCAATATCCTACGGGCGCACATTGGCTGACGACTTTGGGCTTGATGCTGTTAGGCGCTGTTTTGGTCACCGCTTTATCATGGTGGGGGCGCCGCGGCGTTCGCCCTTAAAGCCAAATCTACGTTAAAAGTAAATTAAGTCCAAAAAAGCGCCCACGATTGAGGCGCTTTTTTGTTGCTATTAACGGCGATATTTGCGCGTAAGTTTCTTAAAACTGTTTAAAAAAATCAAACGTCAGCTGTTGTCGCAAAGTCGTCGCTAGCCTCTTTAGCTTTAGCTCGCAAACTTCCATAATGACCCTGTTGGAATTCACCTGATAAAGAGCGAGATGAACAATGTTATTAACCATATTTTCTACTTTTGCCAGTGAGACATGGGGCGCAGGTGCCATATTGGGTACTGGACTGCTAATGGGCTTGGTGCTTGCGCTGGCTTTATCAGCGCAGCGTTGGTTACTGTGGTATCTGTTTGGTGGCATGGCGTATTGGTTGGCGGTTGAAGCCATTTATAGCTTATTAAGTTATTGGTCGGTACTATCAGAATGGCACAATTATGTGGTCGCGATGGGTATTAGCTGGTTGCCTTTGATAGGTTGGGTACTCTATAGAGCTTTGCGTTACGAAGACGTCAGCCGCACTGTACATCAGCAGCGCGAGCTACAAGCCGCCCGCTATATTGAACACACGCCCGTTTATGATGATGACTATCAACCGCGCTTTCACTAATTCAGTCATTTACTAAGCTTGTCCCTATCATACGGCTGTCATCGAATGTTACAAGATACTTAAGGCACTCTACGTAAACCCTAAAGAATGGAAACTTATTATCTGTTCAATCGTTTATAATCTAATTATATATTTGTCATAAAAATTGTTATAAAGTACGCATTATTTTGCGTTTCATTTCTCATTCTTTAGGTTGTTTAGGAGTTCGATTATGTTTACTGTTCCTGTATTAGATATTAAGTCTGACCCATTAGATGTGTTATTAGCGGTGATTGGTTATCGTTTATCGATGCTCGCTGATAGCGAAGATGAAGACGTTAAAGCGCTGTTTGCTGATCGCAAAGTCACTATCGAGCTTGCCAGCACTGACGCTGATATTGCGCGTTACTATAGCTTTGATAATGGTCAATTTAGTCAACATAGCGGTCATGCCAAAGACGCTGATTTGACGATTAATTTTAAAGACTCGATGACTGGCGTTAAGCTATTGACCAAAGGCAGCCTGCCTGCTTTTATGACTGCCGTGCAAGAAGGCAATTTGAGCATCGAGGGCGACTATAGCCTCATGATGTGGTTCAATAAGCTTGCCAAACATATCGTGCCAGCGGTGCCAGAACAGTACAAACCTTATATTCAACAAGCCAAGCCTTACGCCTATAAAGCGCAGCAGTTTGCCAATCATTGGATCGGCGTTGCTAAGCATAAATTGGGTAAATAATAACTCAATCGAATAAATAATGTCACGAATGAAAATAAGCAGATAGTAGCTGGCTAACGTCCATATAATCTAGCGTAAAAACAATTTAGTGTAAAAACAGTCTAGTGTAAAAATAACCTAGATACGTTTCACTACTTAGCACTATTCTGATTTTCTAAAAAGGTTGCGGTATACTATACGGCAACCTTTTTTTATTGCCTAAATTATTTTGTCTACACTTTAACAAAGGCATAAACCCAAGGTTACTCAATTTTTCTTAATTTAACTAATCGCTATTAATTTATCTAATACCTCTTAATATCGTTATAAAAGGATTTATCTCATGGCAGGATTGCTTAATATCTCAGAACCAAATGCCAATAACCATAGTCATAATAATACTGATTCAATACTTAATAATAACAATGCGTCCCATGATTTTTTAGCAAGCTTAGCGTCAGACGCGACTAAAAACCGCGAGAAAAAATACAGCCGTGAACAAATCGCTCAGTTGTTTGACTTGCCGTTGATGGATTTATTACTGCAAGCACAGACGATACACCGCCAACACTTTAGCGCTAATGAAGTACAAATCAGCACCTTACTGTCTATCAAGACCGGTAACTGTCCTGAAGATTGCGGTTACTGCTCGCAGTCCGGTCACCACCGCGATACCACTAAGCTACAAGCAGAAAAGCGTATAGAAGTCGATAAAGTCATTGCCGCCGCCAAACGCGCCAAAGCCACAGGTTCATCGCGCTTTTGTATGGGTGCAGCATGGAAGCATCCAAGTGCCAAAGACATGCCTTATGTGGTCGAACTGGTCAAAGAAGTCAAAGCATTGGGACTTGAAACCTGTATGACTCTTGGCATGCTAGATACAGACCAAGCGGCACAGTTGGCAGATGCAGGTTTAGATTATTACAATCATAATCTCGATACCTCGAGAAGTTACTACGAGCAAGTGGTCAGTACGCGCAGCTATGATGAGCGCTTAGATACCATTGCGAATGTACGCAATTCAGGTATCAATGTTTGTAGCGGCAATATCGTCGGCATGGGTGAAAGCCGTGATGATCGCATCGACTGGGTTCATGAGCTGCTGAAAATGCCCAAAGCACCCGAGTCTATTCCAGTCAATTTATTGGTGCCTATTCAAGGGACGCCCATCGGTGATAAAGTCTTAGCAGAAGGTCAGCTATCTGTCCTTGAATGGATACGGACGATTGCGGTGACGCGTATTTGCTGTCCAACCAGCTATGTACGCTTATCTGCTGGACGCGAAAGTTTATCTGATGCTGAGCAAGCACTGGCATTTATGGCAGGGGCAAATTCATTCTTTTATGGTGATAAGCTTTTGACCACCGGCAATGCCAGCCAATCAGGTGACGATAGGCTGATGCGCGAGCTTGGTTTGACTAAGCAATTTGCCGCACCACGAGCGCTAAAGCAAGTGCCTGTCATGGATGCCATGAGCGGTCATCAGTCACAAGTTGTCTTAGCAGAGTAAATGCCATGCGTGCCGCTACCATTATCGCGTCATCTGCGCTAAGCTTGCCGACATTATTGATTAAGAAATTGCGCACGACATTGCGCACAAAATATTAAAACGTAAGAGAGAAAGTGATGGCAGACTATTTTAATTGGATTAAAGCGGCTCACATTATCTCTATGGTGTGCTGGTTTGCGGCGATATTTTATCTGCCGCGCCTATTCGTGTATCATGCGATGAGCGACGATAGCATCAGCCACAAGCGCTTTGCCATTATGGAGCGCAAGCTCTATCGCGGTATCATGACGCCATCGATGATAGCCACTTGGTTGTTTGGTTTATGGATGTTGGGAATGGGCTGGGATGTGTATAAGACTCAGGGCTGGCTACACGTAAAACTACTATTGGTGGTACTGCTATCAGGTTATCATGGCGCTTGCGGATTTTATCGCAAAAAGCTGATTGATAATCCGCATTATAAATCACATAAATTTTGGCGTTGGTTTAATGAAATTCCCGTATTTGCGTTAATTTTCATTGTCATTTTAGTGGTGGTAAAACCTTTTTAAAATAAAGGAAAGTAAAGCTGACTTACCTTAAAAGTATTTTTATCTTGAGTCTGAAACTCAAAAAAAAGCGTCCGTTATGAACTGACCCCCAAATGTTGGACGGTTTATTACTTTAATAGGTAACGGACGCTTTTTCTAAGTCTTGTTATCTCAAATTAACGCTATTAAACATTTGGCCGCATGATTTGATAGACATTACTTAAGTCGTAAACACGATAGCGCGCAGGTTCACGGCGGTTTTCACCAGCATAGCTAAGTATCAATGCTTGCTTGGCACGCTCATCGACCCAGCCAACAAACAGTCCGCTATGCTCGACGCCATTGTAGCCGTGATTGATATAGTAGAGCCAATCACCGACTTCAATCTCACTGCTATTGGCATAAGGGCCTTGTCCGTAGGTGCCTTTATGGATGGTATTACGGCTCACCCCTGCTCGATTAAATACCGCATTGAGATAATCCCAGCAGCCACCTTTAATAATCGTCCGCTCATTGAGCGCCATCTTGCGCGCGGTGCTGATGACTTCCCGCGCCGCCCGACTACTTTGGGTTTCAGCATTACTGAGTAGCGGCAAATATTCGCTATCGACATTGTCATAACTGCCCGATAGAAATGCCGGCAGAACGGTTGGCGCTTGGCGTTGAACTGCCGGATAGCGGTAATTGCTTTGGGCGTTACCAATATAAGCATTTTGGTTAGAATACGAATTATTCGAGTAGCTGTTATTAGAAGCGCGATTAGTAGAATAACTTGGCTCTACACTGCTCGTATCTGAGCGATAGCTAGCAGCATTGCCAGCACGTTGAATGGTAGAGCGTGTACTGATTTTGGCAGGAGGAACCGCTGAGTACGTTGGGGTATATCGGGCGCTATAATTAGGTTGAGCTGATTTTTGTGCAATCAGGGCGCTCATGCTATCGGCATTTGCTTGGTTGACCGGAAAAACTGTAACAAAGGTAAATAATAATGCACTGCTCGACGTTGTGATTGACCAAAAGGACAAACGCGACATGACCAACTCCTTGGCGACATATTATTGATGACTTAGCTTGAGCTTTGACCATTCACAAAGTTTGGTCTTTATAAGCTGGCATCAATAAGCGTATTAACGGTAAATAAGATAAATTTTTCAACCCTACTTATAAACCATTTGTACAGGAATCTGCAAGTACTATTGCTTTTAGATAAGCGATAAAAGGTATGAAACTGAGGATAAGTGGTAAAACGAGGCTTGGTTTTTATAAAAATATGGTTTTTAGAAAGACATCGGCTTTAGAAATATGAACGTAGATTTAGGAAGGATAATCAATAATCAGTTTGAATATTGGGCATAAACAAACAGACGAAAGGATGAAAGCCAATCACTAATTTACTCATCGCTCATTTTTATATTGGCATGGCGTTTGCTCAAAGCCTGACCTTGTAAGATGGCTTTGGTCGCGGTTGCTTCTTGGATATTATCAAAGCCACTGATTAGATATTTACGAATGTCATCACAATCGGCAATTTGTAGCTGCTCGCCAATTAAGGTAATTTTGTCGCCATCGGTCAGATGGATATGCGCGCGTATACCTTGATGGTCATGTACCAACTCGCCATCGCGCACCCACAAGACGCCGCTACTAATAACGCCGCTCATGGTTTTTTTACGCTGTTGGCGCTGCCGATTAAAAATAAAACTGCCAATAATCAATAGTGCCAAGGCGCCAATTGCTAAGCGCTCAGGTAGTAAGCTCATTGCCAAAGCGACCGCCACTGCCCCAACCAGTAATGCGGTGCCGAACCAAAACAGCCCGTTATCGGCTGCGGGCGACTGTCCTTGCAAGGTGATTTTGGCGCCGTCATCGGTCAGCTTTAGCATGCATGAATACCTGTTTAAGAGCAGTGGATGGTTAAAAACTGAAATAAGCAGTTATAAAGGATGGGTTGGAAACTTACCAACCCAATGCTGTTTTTTGCATATCGATAAGTTCAGCTATACCTTTTTCAGCAAGGATAAGCATAGCGTCTGCTTGAGCGCGGGTAAAAGGTTTTTCTTCTGCTGTACCCTGTAGTTCGATAAACTCGCCTTTTTGGGTCATCACCACGTTTAAATCGGTATCACAGCTGGCGTCTTCTTCGTAGTTTAAGTCCAAATACGCTTCGCCGTCTTTCATACCAACCGATACCGCAGCGACCAAACCAATTAACGGATCAGCTTTTAGTTTTTTGGCTTTTTGTAGACTCTCTAATGCATCGATAAGGGCAATGGCTGCACCCGTCACGCTCGCAGTACGCGTGCCACCGTCCGCTTGCAAGACATCACAATCAAGATAGATGGTATTTTCGCCAAGTTTACCCAAATCAATCATTGCTCGTAAGCTACGACCGATCAAACGCTGAATTTCTTGCGTACGCCCTGACTGTTTGCCGCGAGCTGCTTCGCGCTGGTTACGGGTATTGGTCGCACGCGGCAACATGCCGTATTCGGCGGTAACCCAGCCTTTGCCTTTACCTTTGAGCCAGCGTGGTACGCCTGCCTCCACGCTTGCGGTGCATAGTACTTTGGTATCGCCAAAGCTGACCAATACTGAACCTTCAGCATGCTTCGTATAATGGCGCTCAAAGCTGATTGAGCGAAGTTGGTTAAGCTCACGGTTATCAATACGCATAAAATTTCCTAGTACGATGTTATAAAATCAAAGTGATAAAGCGTTATAAAACAATAGGGTCGTCGCGACGTCAACAGCTATGTTAGCAAGCGAAAAGATGACGTTATCCTAACGTGGCAGCGGCGCAATAGCAAGAATCACCAAGCTATTACGCCGCTACTTTCGCAAGATTTAGTGCTAAAAGTTTGATGCTAAACGTTTAGTGTTAAAGGTCTGCTGCCAACCTTATTCTAACCCTTCCATCTTACGCAATTCTTTACGCAGGATTTTACCGACGTTTGATTTTGGTAATTCATCTACGAACTGAATATGACGCGGACGCTTATAACCGGTTAATTGTTTTTTGCCAAAGTCAATCAGCTCTTGCTCGGTTACCTCGCCTTTTTTGACCACGAACAGCTTAGGATCTTCGCCGCGCTCGTCATTAGGAATGCCGATAGCGCCGCATTCTACCACATTCGGATGCTCGCTCATGGCTTCTTCGATTTCATTTGGATAGACGTTAAAGCCTGACACCAAAATCATATCTTTTTTGCGATCAACGATTTTGATAAAGCCTTTTTCGTCCATGATACCGATATCGCCCGTTTTCAAAAAACCTTTGGCAGTAAAGGTTTCAGCCGTTTCTTGTGGGCGGTTTTGATAACCAATCATCACCTGTGGCCCTTTGACACAGATTTCACCGCGGTCGCCGAGTGCAACTTCATTTTCATCATCATCGATTAAAATAATGTCGGTGCTAGAAGCAGGAATACCAATTTTACCGGTAAATTCAGAGATGGTCATTGGGTTAAAGGCCACTACTGGTGAGGTTTCCGACAAACCGTACCCTTCAACGATGGGCAAGCCAGTGATTTTATGCCACTCTTTTGCCACGCTTGGCAAGACCGACATGCCACCGCCAATCGAGGCTTTTAGATTAGAGAAATCTAAACCGGCAAAACCTTCTTTATGCACCAAACCGTTAAACAAAGTATTTACCGCCGGAATAAATGCCGGTTTATATTTCGCCATCTCTTTAATCAATCCATCCAAATCACGCGGATTTGGAATCAGCAAGCCAGCATAACCTTGATACATGCCGTACATACCGCAAACCATAAACGAGAACACATGGTATAGCGGCAGCGCGGTCAAAATCACGTCATCGGCATCGACATCGTCGTCGAAGGCGCTATTCATTAAGACACTGATTTGGAGCATGTTGGCAACTAAGTTGCCGTGTGACAGCATCGCACCTTTGGCAACACCGGTGGTACCGCCCGTATATTGTAACAAGGCCACATCGCTTAAGTTTAAATCAGGACGCTTATATTTGCTCGCAGAGACGGCATTTAATGCGTGTTTGAAGCTCGTGCTACCGGGCAAGCGGTAAGCCGGAATCATTTTTTTCACGTGGCGCGCAACAAGGTTGACGACGGTGCCTTTGACCAAACCAAGCATATCGCCCAATTTACAGACGATAACGTGCTGTACTTGACCTTTGTCTTCGGCTTCTTGATAAGTTTTGGCAAAGTTTTCAACGATAAATAACGCTTTGGCGCCGCTATCGTTTAGCTGATGCGACAGCTCACGACTGGTATATAGCGGGTTGACGTTGACCAAAATCATGCCAGCGCGAATGATACCGAGCATCACAATAGGATACTGCAAGATGTTGGGCATCATAACGGCAACTTTATCACCTTTGGCCAATCCTAACGACTGCAAATAACTGGCGATTTGGCGGCTGTATAAATCTAACTGTTTAAAGGTGATTGACGAACCCATGCAAATATAAGCAGGTTTTTGCCCATAACGGCTAAAATTACGTTCGAACACTTCCAGTAAAGACGTATTGTCTTCTGGCATATCGATGGTTGCATTGATGCCATAACGCTCATACGCGCCTAACCACGGACTGTCGCTGTCTATCGTCGGCATGGTAGGAAAGGTATTTTCAACCATTGATTGGTTATCTGCCGCAGCGTTATGGTTTTTGGCTTCTTTATTGGTACTGTCCGTCATAATCTTCCCTAAATATTACTGTTAGTAAGTTGCTATCAAAATTTATTAAATAGAATCACCGTGGTTTACAATCACTGATTTATAAAAGCAAAAACTTGTGAATAAGAAGTCTTATGACATAAGAAACTGCTTATTCAAGAGAATTTGTCATTCACAAACTTTTAAGTTAAAAATCCCGAGACATATAGAGCATGTCTAAGGGTATTCATGACAATAATATTCTACATTTATCGTCAAATACACCGGTTAAATAGAGTATCTATGGGCAAGAACTATAGCAGTTTTGCGCCCAGTTCTCTATGAATACTAGCAAACCCTTATAGAAAAACAAAAAAAATGATAAGGTCTTATGCATAAGACCTTATCATCTTTCACCATTCGCCTATCAAATATCAAGATATTTTTATCAATGCTCAGTATTGATAAAGCGCTATAAAAAGCCCGCTAAATTTGGTATTAGGCTATTTATGATATGAGACGGTTTAAGCGTGTTTCTTTTCTTCTAGGGCGCGTAAGTCTTTATGTAAAATCTTACCGACGTTAGATTTTGGCAGCTCGTCGATAAATTCAACATAACGAGGACGCTTATAACCGGTGAGGTTTTCTTTGGCATAAGCAAGCACTTCCTCTTTAGTCAGGCTGTTATCACTACGCACAACAAAAATCTTCGGCACTTCGCCGCTTTTTTCATCGTCGATACCGATAACGCCGCATTCCAAAATCTTTGGATGACCGGACATCACATCTTCTACTTCGTTTGGATAAACGTTAAAGCCTGAGACCAAAATCATATTCTTTTTGCGATCGACAATTTTAAAGTAACCTTCTTTATCCATCACGCCGATATCGCCGGTACGGAAATAGCCATCCGCCGTCATGACCTCAGCCGTCGCGTCTTCGCGTTTCCAGTAGCCTTTCATAACCTGCGGACCACGAACACAGATTTCGCCGCGCTCACCAATTGGCAACTCATTACCTTCTTCGTCCAAGATGGCCATGTCAGTCGCTGGCATCGGTAGACCGATATTTCCTGAGAACTCGCCAGTACCTTGCGGGTTTGCCGACGCGACAGGAGATGTCTCTGATAAGCCATAACCTTGGACGATAATATTACCGGTTATTTTTTCCCACTTAGTCGCAGTGTCTTTTAATACTGCCATGCCGCCGCCCATCGACATCTCAAGCTTGCTATGGTCCAATGCTTGAAAGGCTTCGCTGTTGGCAAGCGCGTTAAATAGCGTGTTGACCGCTGGGAAAAACGCCGGCGGATAGTCTTTATAAGCTTTGATCAAGCTTGCGCCATCACGTGGATTTGGTACTAATAGACCAATACAACCACTATATAAACCGTACATACCGCAAACGGTAAATGAGAAAATATGATACAGCGGCAAGGCCGTCATAATAACCGGCTGTTCGTTACGCTCTTGGAACTTATCAAACGCATCGCCAAGATAAGTATCACACTGAATAAGGTTGGCGACCAAGTTGCCGTGCGTCAGCATCGCGCCCTTGGCAACACCTGTGGTTCCACCGGTATATTGTAGGACCGCCACGTCATCAAGACCGATATTGGTTGGGCGTTTATAGTTTTTGACAGACAATTTATTGAGTGCTTTTTTAAAGTTTACGCTACCGTTAACCTTATAATCAGGCACCAGTTTTTTGACATGGCGCACGACGGCATTCACGATAAAGCCTTTTAACGGGCTCATCAAATCGCCCATCGAGGTAATGACGACGTGATCAACCAAGTCTTTACCGATGTCTTGATAGGTTTTGGCAAAGTTTTCTAGGATGAATAGCACTTTGGTATCAGAGTCTTTTAACTGATGCTCAAGCTCTTTGGTGGTATAAAGTGGATTGACATTGACCAAGGTCATGCCAGCGCGTAGCACCCCTAATACGGCAACCGGTAGCTGCAAAATATTGGGCATCATAACCGCTACTTTATCGCCTTTTTGTAGGCCAAGCGACTGTAGATACGCGGCAATTTGTTTGCTATAACGGTCTAAATCTTCATAAGAAAGCTTCACATCCATGCACACAAAAGCGGTACGGCCTGCATGGGTAACGAAATTCTGCTCGAGGATATCGATCAAAGAAGTGTTGGCGGGCGGCATATCAATATCGTATTGGATGCCAAGTTTTTCGTAAGTTTTTACCCACGGTTTGTCATCGCGACGAATTACGTTACCTTGATTTTCCATAATCTTACTGCTCCTAATAATAGTGTGCTGGTATCAATCCATCCCTAATCGAAAAGGTCAAACATACCAAACATCGCCGTACAGCTAGCCATTGATATAATGCATGTAATGGCGGCGGCTGACGATATAAAATATGGCGAAGGATCAACAATATAGCGGTAAATAGCCCTTTGTTGATTAACATACACACTTTATACAAACTACTCAATACAAAAGATTGAAACTTGAGTTCTTAAACTTACTTGACGATATCTATCTTTATTAATATCAGTGACTTAAATACTAAAATTGGCTATAATTACGACTATTTATATAATAAACTTTTATTTGTTATTAAAAAATTTATCAGTTTTTTCACTATTTTCCACCATTTCTAAAATTATAAAACCGGCACATTTTTACTTTGCTCAACACTTCATTCTCAATATTTGATATTAAAGCTGTTATATCAAGCGCGTCACAACCTGTCGTCTATTCTGACTTATCCCTTTTTAATTTTGCCAATATCCTTTACGATAGCACTATCTTATTTTTCCCTATTTTATCGATACAGTCAGTCCTAAATAAACTTAGTACAAGTATTATAACGCGCTACTGGTATTCATTTTCCTTGCTTGCTGTGCCTAGCAGACAGAGGCTGCGCAAAATTAATACCAGTAGCTCTGTGCTTATTTTATAGTGGACTGCCTATATAAACTGATTAAAAACCTCTTTTAAGAATCAAAAGCGAACCCTATTTTATGTCCGATGTTATTGATCATACGATTGACCCTATTATTCCTAATGAACCGATGGATACCCGCTCCGTGGCGGAATTCACCGAGCAAGCCTATCTCAACTACGCCATGTACGTCATCATGGATCGCGCATTGCCCAATATCGCTGACGGTCTAAAACCTGTGCAGCGCCGTATCGTTTATGCGATGAGCGAGCTTGGGCTAAAATCGTCTGCCAAAGCCAAAAAATCCGCACGTACGGTCGGTGACGTACTGGGTAAGTACCACCCTCATGGCGATAGCGCTTGTTATGAAGCGATGGTGCTGATGGCGCAGCCGTTTAGTTATCGCTATCCGCTGATTACTGGTCAAGGTAACTGGGGTAGCCCTGATGATCCCAAATCCTTTGCTGCCATGCGTTATACCGAAGCCAAAATGTCGGCTTATGCCAATACCTTGCTTGCCGAGCTTGGTCAAGGCACGGTCGATTGGCAAGATAACTTCGATGGCACCATGCAAGAGCCGGTCACCCTGCCCGCGCGCCTACCCAATATTTTATTGAATGGTACGACGGGTATCGCCGTCGGTATGGCGACCGATATTCCGCCGCATAACCTTAATGAAGTGGTACGGGCGGCAATTCGCTTGCTTAAAAACCCTGATTTATCCGTGAAGCAATTGACCCAATCAATACCCGCACCGGATTTGCCAACGCCTGCTGAAATCATCACCAGTAAAAAAGACTTGCAGGCGATGTATGAAAGCGGACGCGGCAGTTATAAAATGCGCGCCACTTTCCATATCGATCCCAAAGAAAAAAATCTCGTCATCATCGATGCGCTTCCTTATCAAGTGTCAGGCAATAAAATTCAAGAGCAAATCGCTAAACTTATGATGGATAAAAAGTTGCCATGGGTAACGGATATCCATGACGAATCAGACCACGAAAACGCTTGCCGTATCGTACTTGAGCTACGTTCATCGCGCGTCGATGTCGAGCGCGTCATGAGCCATTTATTTGCCAGTACTGACCTTGAGAGTAATTACCGCGTCAACATGAATATGATTGGCCTAAATGGTAAGCCGCAGGTCAAAAACCTCAAAGAAATCCTCGAAGAATGGCTCGTTTGCCGCCGCTCCGTGGTCACGCGCCGTCTGCAATATCGCCTCGATAAAATTGATAAACGCTTACATATCCTCGCAGGCTTGCTGATTGCTTATCTGAATATCGATGAAGTCATTCGTATTATTCGTGAAGAAGACGACCCAAAATTATCATTGATGCAAGGCTATGATCTGACTGAAATCCAAGCCAATGCTATCTTAGATATTCGTCTGCGCCAGCTGGCAAGACTAGAAGAGATTGAGCTGCGCCGCGAGCAAGATGAACTGGCTGCCGAACGTGCCATCATTCAAGAATACTTGGACAATCCAGACAGCCTGACCAATCTGATGATTGATGAGCTTAGCGCCGACATGAAGGAACACGGCAACGAGCGCGTATCGCAATTGGCAGAACGCGAAGAAGCGCAAGCGTTAAAAGAGTCTGACCTCGTACCAAGCGAGCCTGTCACTGCCATCCTATCGAAAGCGGGCTGGATTCGCGCTGCCAAAGGTCATGACGTCGATGCTGCCGGCATGACTTATCGCTCAGGTGATAGCTATCAAGCGCATGTACGTGCTAAATCCAATGAGAGAATCTACGTGCTCGACAGCACTGGGCGCAGCTATAGTATCGACGCCCATAGCCTCGCCTCGGCTCGTGGTCAAGGCGATCCGCTGACCAGCGTACTCAAACCGCCAGCGGGCGCCAGTTTTGAGCAGCTATTAACGGGCGATAATAACCAACGCATCATCCTCGCAAGTTCAGCAGGTTATGGTTTTATCAACACCGTTGGCAATCTCGATAGCAATCAAAAAGCGGGGAAAAACATCATCAACCTAGCAACTGATAGCCGCTTGCTACCTGTTGCGCAGATTGATGCTAATGCAGAAGCTAATGGCGATAATAGTGAAGCGGTAACAGCCACACCTGACCATCTCGCTGTCGTGACCAATGCGGGCTATCTATTGATATTTGCCCTTGATGATTTGCCTGAACAGGCACGTGGTAAGGGTAATAAGCTGATCAAATTAAAAGACGGTGAAGAAGTACTTGCCATCACGCCACTCAGTCAGCAAGACAGCTTAATCATCACTGCTGGCAAACGCCATGTGACGCTAAAGCCTAATGATTTGGCTAATTATACGGGCACTCGCGGTAATCGCGGTGGACAGTTGCCAAGAGGCTTTCAGAATGTGACGAGTGTTGAGATTGGGTAGTTTATGGTTCTTTAGTAAGAAAAATACTTTATCGTATAAACTTTATTGGAAAAAATCTTATGAATTCAGAAAATATTAACTTTTTAGAAAGTACTTTTAATTCTGAAACAAAAGAAGCTCTTGAGAGATTTTCAAGATTAGCAAACAAGTCGACTCTTGCTGGACATCCATTAGACGAAGAAAGGTGGTTTCGGTTCTTATATTTAGTCCCTCTGCACACGACAAAAAAATCATCCCCACCCGATTTTCATAGGTTTAGGGGTTAAAAAGCTAACTAACTGTCGAAATACAGTCTTATCATTGTTAAAGAACACCAAGTGAAGGCCCTC
>NZ_LXWA01000009.1:0-1044 GCF_001652315.1 Psychrobacter sp. SHUES1
GGCGTGGGACTTGATGGTAGAAAAGAGCTGCTTGGCATGTGGCTATCAGAGAATGAAGGCGCTAAGTTCTGGCTTGGCGTTCTCACTGAACTACAAAACCGCGGGGTACAAGATATCCTAATCGCTTGTGTTGATGGTCTAAAGGGCTTCCCTGATGCCATCAATACCGTTTATCCCAAAGCCAAGGTTCAGCTGTGTATCGTACATATGGTGCGCTATTCGATGAAGTTTGTACCTTGGACAGATAAGAAGGCAATAGCGGCTGATTTAAAAGCCATCTACGGCGCTGATACGCTTGAGATAGCAGAGGCCAATCTTGAACACTTTGATGAGACTTGGGGCACAGAGTACCCACATGTCATCAAGTCTTGGCGTAATAACTGGGAGGGCCTCACGGTGTTCTTTGGTTACCCTAAAGACATCAGAAAAGTCATATATACCACCAATGCTATTGAGTCGCTAAACAGCGTGATTCGTACGGCGGTGAATAAGCGTAAGGTATTTCCCTCTGATCAGGCAGCGTTTAAAGTGGTATATCTAGCAACACAGCAGGCATCCAAGAAGTGGTCGATGCCAATCCGTAACTGGACGTCTGCTCTGAATCGTTTTATGATTATGTTTGATGACCGTATCAGTAAGCATTTAATCTAAATGGCAGTTACACAGAATTCGGGATGGTCTCAGCTGCGCTACATAGACCCTTTCAACTTCAAGAAACTACATTAGACAAGAGTGAACAACGATATTACTTAGATAACCCCAGTTCGGGATAAGGGCTCAAAAAAAGATAAAAAAAGAAGTCCAAAGTTGCTAAAGTAAGTTTACCAAGACCACTTAAGCAAAAAGGACTTCTTACATGGACAACCTAACCGAACTATACTGCCATATTGACGACTTTTATCAGCAATTCAAACCTGAGTTTGAGGCTCACTTAATCGCAACGGGCCGTCAACGGCTAAGAGCATGCAAGATAAGTGTATCAGAGATGATGACCATCTTGGTACTGTTTTATCAACTGCGGTATCGACAGTTTAAGTCTTTTTA
>NZ_LXWA01000010.1:0-914 GCF_001652315.1 Psychrobacter sp. SHUES1
AGGTTTTGGGTTAAAGTTTCACTAAGTCTGTTAAAGTTTGGCATGGTCTGATTCGTCTTAAAAATTACTATTATGCCTTTGCTTTAACAGACTTTTTTGTTTTTTTGTCGTGTGCAGAGAGCAGGTTTAATATAAAGACGATAAGTCAATAACTGAGGGCGATGATAAAAGCTAAGCTGACTTTATTTGTAGATTTTGTTTTGTGGATTAACCAAGCACTGCAAGACTGGTAATAGAAGAAGAAAAGAGAAAGGTTTTTGCTATTTATAGGCTTATGAAATAAAACACCAGACATAAAAAAACCCCCATCAAAGTGATGAGGGTCTTGGCAAATGCCATAATCGAATCAAAAATGATTCAAAAGATTTACAACTAAAATATGGCTCTCCAACCTGGGCTCGAACCAGGGACACACGGATTAACAGTCCGTTGCTCTACCAACTGAGCTATTGGAGAATAAGCGGTAAGGGTTTTATGACTTACGGCGAGCTTAGAAAGTCTCTAATGAGTTCTTGCTAAGTGGGGCGTATTCTAGCAAAGATAAAAAATACGTCAAGCTTTTTTTTGCAGGTTTTAGAAAGATTGCGTTTTTACGTGGTAGATAGAAGGGTTTACACACCTTTTAGGGCGTGTCTTCAATTCATCTTACAATGAACGATAGTACATGCCAGATAAAGCATTGACTTAAAATTACGAGCTAACTTCTCATAGCGAGTAGCGATACTACGAAAATGCTTGAGCCTTGCAAACATATTTTCAACAAGATGACGTAGCTTGTACAAGTAGCTATCAAATTCTGGATTAGGCTGTTTGGCATTCTTCCTTTTAGGGATGACAGGTATCATATTATGGCTTCGAGCTTTATCTCTGATAGCCTCTGAGTCATAGCCCTTATCAGCAATAAAGTAATCAGC
>NZ_LXWA01000011.1:0-893 GCF_001652315.1 Psychrobacter sp. SHUES1
CTCTGCACACGACAAAAAAATCATCCCCACCCGATTTTCATAGGTTTAGGGGTTAAAAAGCTAACTAACTGTCGAAATACAGTCTTATCATTGTTAAAGAACACCAAGTGAAGGCCCTCAATCAACACATCCAGGCCAAGCGCAAACAAACTGGCTTGAGGTCGAGCGTTTGACTTTAACTTGCGCTTTAACGGCTTATCTTTGTCTTTATAAATACCGACATGATAAGCCCAACAAAATGCTAAGGCGTTCACTGCGACTAATTTACTGACCCGATCAAGATGGGTTAAGTGGGTATCTTCAAGATTAAAGCCACGGCCCTTTAGACAAGCAAATAAAGTCTCAATCTCCCAACGCTTAGCATAGCTTGTCATCGCATCCACTGTTTCTAGTTGATTGGAGGCCACAATCACTAAACCATAGTCTTTATCACGCTTGGCAAATACTCGAACCAAACAACCATCGACAGTCAGTATTCGTCCATGTCGATATGTTTCTTGATGGCTAACATGGCGCAATAACTCTTTAATCTGTACCAACTTGCCATGATGATTCTTAACTTTACTGTTCTTCTTAATCCGTATGGCAAAGGGTATGTGATTATTGGTGAGCCAGTTAAACCATTTTTCGCCAACAAACTCTCTGTCTGCTACTATCATCTCAAGGTTATCTTTGCCAAATTGTTTGATAAACCGCTCAATAAGTTCACAGCGTTCAAGATGGTTTGTATTACCTCGCTTATCTAGCATTTGCCAGTATAAGGGGATGGCTATCCCTTTATATACCACCCCTAGCATAAAGATGTTGAGGTTACTTTTACCCCATTTCCAGTTGGTGCGGTCAATGGTTAAGGTGACTTTGCCTAGCCCAAATAGTCGATATATCATTAAAGC
>NZ_LXWA01000012.1:0-820 GCF_001652315.1 Psychrobacter sp. SHUES1
CCTGCAGCCTGTAAAGGCGCAAACCGTAACAGATCAACAATCGTAATAGACGCCATATGAAAGCTAATTCGTAGAGGGCTAACCTTAGCTCTAACTGCCATATAGCGCATCAAACGTCTTATCAGATTATAAGCAATCATAAGCCCCCAGAACTCTTGTAACATAAGCTGTGGCAGCTTACTTCTTAACAACAGCCCCTGCTGTAGATCAGACTTAATTTCCCTAAAAGCCATCTCGATCTCCCAGCGCTGCAAGTACAGCTGTGCCACTTTATCCTTAGTAAAGCGTTTATCATCTATTAAAGAGGTGATGTATCGTCTTGTCTTACCCTCATAACGACACTCAATTAATCGAGCTTGCCAAGTATCGGGTAGGTTTGGATTTTTCTTTTGAGCTTGGGGAGAAACCGGCATTTGTATCAAGTAGTCCCCTTCACTAAAGGTTTCAATCACACTGTAACGCAGATTATCTTTAGCCCGCATGAGCCAGTGACTGTTTGGATGGGTTTGTTGCCAACTGATAAGTAGGTCTGCTGAGAAATAGGCTCTATCAAATAGCGTAATGCTATTGTCTTGAACGTTTAGCTGACGGGCTAAGGTGATCTCTCCTTGACCCATATCTCCAAGGGTTGTGTCAATGATCTCATGCGTGTCAGTATTGATCAGGCATACCGAACGCATTTGTGGATAGGGCGCCTCTTTGGTTCTGCCTTTGCTTGAACTAAAGTGCTGAAGGTTCTCATCAGTATAGGGTAGTGAGTATACGACACCGTCTACAGCTTGGACGCTAAGTCCCATAAAGTCTTGCTGCTGGGTTAGTG
>NZ_LXWA01000013.1:0-761 GCF_001652315.1 Psychrobacter sp. SHUES1
CTTAACGGCTTCTGCTTTAAATTCTGTGCTGTAAGTTCTGATTTTCTTGGTCATGGTAAACTCCTGTGAATACGCTTAGTTTACCAAGTTTAGTTGTACGGTTTCTTCAGCATAGCTCAAACAGATGCTAGATAGTGCAATTAAGGGCATACCTACAAAGCGCAAGGAGGAGCTAACACTGCACTCAGATCAAGGGTGGCATTATCAGATGAAGACGTTTGCGAATACGCTTAAAGAGAATGACATTAAGCAAAGTATGAGCCGAAAAGGCAACTGCTTAGACAATGCATTGATGGAAGGCTTCTTCGGTACACTAAAGTGTGAGACTATTTATCTTGAAAAGCCGACCTCGATTGAGGCTTTAGAGAAACAGATTCATGAGTATATGCATTATTATAATCATGAAAGAATTCAGCTGAAACTAAAAGGACTGAGTCCTGTTAAGTACAGAACTCAGTCCTTATTGTAAACTTATACCAAACCCAAAATATATAGTATCATCCACTTATGACTATACCAATACATAACCTAGAAGACCATGACTTTGGCAAACACTCAAAGACTGAGCGCAATCCCAGAGCCCGACTACGCCTGCTCATCTTATACCAATATAGTATGGGCAAAGCCACTAACGATATTGCCAAAGACCTCTGCATACATCCTGAAACTGCCAGACGGACATTGAAGCGATATTATGAACGAGGACTTGAAAGTCTCTACGATCGTCATCGTCGAGGTCGTCACAGCAAATTGGCAGAAGC
>NZ_LXWA01000014.1:0-70616 GCF_001652315.1 Psychrobacter sp. SHUES1
AGAACTTATCCTATCTAGCGAGCCGACTATCATATCATAATGATTTGGTTTGTCAAGCTTTTTTATAATTTGTTTCAATGGGTTAGCCAGGTTTGTTATATGTAATTGACATATAAGTTATTCCGGTTCTCCCTAATGAGGTGCGTATTATAGACGCTTATTTTAATTAGTCAAGAAGTTATTTTTATTTAGTTTGAAAGTTTTATCAGTCTACGTAAAAGTAGTTTGATGTGTGCTTTCTCGCTAATGGGTGTTTATTCAGTGCCAAAACACTTTCTAAACGCCCTTCCCTTTCGACTGGGTGGCATTATACGCGCTTTTAGTAGGGGGTCAAGGGGGTTTATCCGCTATTTTAACGATTATCTGACCTTGTCATTAATACTGTTTATTTATCAGTCAGTTAGGGTTAAAAATAATTTTACCTTTATCATAGACTGCATTTTCTGCTTAAAATCGCTTATTTCTTCTATATGGAAGCTGTCTATATAATCCTCTTTTATACATAACGCTTTTATAGTTTACCTATCTTTTTAAAGAAATCCTTATAAGCAGCGACTTTTTTATCTAACGCTAAAGGATAGGCGCGTGACGTTGAAGGCAACCTATATAAGGTAAGACTATTTACATTGGATTTTTTATTATTATCATTTTGCCATTTATAAGGGTAATCCATGCTTTGGTTGGTCTTAGGGTATTTTGATTTGGCAGGTGGCTCGGATAATAAACTAAGCAGCACCTCAGTGGCTTTACCGCCGGTGGTAAATAAGGTTTCAACCTTTGGCACTTGTGGCAAGATAATATCTAAATCAACGGGGGTGACAACGGTGAGGTTTTTGTCCGAGGCATTACCTGTTTCCCGAATAGCTTGAGTAACGGTAGGACAAGAGGCAATGCCGCGCTCGAACATAAAGGCACGAATACGCTCAGGGTCAAAACGCTTTTCATCGCCTACTCTAAAATAATCAATGTCATCAAAGAATACGCTGCCATAGATACGCCACATATCATTATAAAAGTTCGGATAGTGAAAGCGCATTGCCCATTTATCAGCAGTCGGTGGAAAAGTACCCATCATCATCACCGTAGCATCGGGCGGTAATACTGGACCAAAGGGATGGGTTTCTACTTCTGCGGTGCGCGCTTCGGGCAATAACGAGTTGGTATCCAATTTATCAGTATTATCATGGGTATGGGATGGTTGTGTAGTCATAAGATTCTTCATCAGAAAAGCAGTTTTTTTGTTATCATAGCAAGCCTAAACACTACTTCATTTGTTAGGGCGTTATCATAGTCGAACATAGTTTGCTTAAATAAAACTAACCTTGTTATAAATGCCTTTGGCTTACTTTTTTATTAAAGCATTAAGCTTACTATTGATGGTCTAGGTATAGGGTTGAAGTGCAGTAAGTGTTTGTATCTTTATTACTAATAGCAACCGCAGTAACTGCGCAAGCATCAGCGAAAAATCAAGAGAGACCTTATGAATGACTTAAAAATCACCGTTATTGATCACCCGTTAGTCCGTCATAAACTCAGCCTTATGCGTGAAAAAGACTGTAGCACCTATAAATTTCGCACCCTAACCAAAGAGCTTGCGCGCTTGATGGCGTATGAAGCGAGCCGTGACTTTGAAATCGAAAGCTTCCCGATGCAAGGCTGGTGTGGTGAAATCACTGGTGAGCAAATTTCGGGCAAAACTGTGACTATCGTCCCTATTTTGCGTGCTGGTATCGGTATGCTCGACGGCGTGCTCGATTTAATCCCAACGGCGAAAATCTCTGTCGTCGGTTTACAGCGCGACGAAGAAACCTTGCAGCCTGTGCCGTTTTTTGAAAAATTTGTCAGCCACATGGACAAACGCCCAGCCCTTATCATTGACCCAATGTTAGCGACTGGCGGCTCAATGGTTGCAACCATCGAGATGCTAAAGAAAAATGGCTGTACTAATATCAAGGCATTGGTCTTGGTTGCCGCGCCTGAAGGCGTGCGTTTGGTGAATGAAGCCCATCCTGATGTGACCATTTATACTGCCGCACTCGACAGCCATTTAGACGAGCATGGCTATATCATTCCCGGTCTTGGCGATGCGGGCGATAAAATCTTTGGTAAGCAGTTATTTAACAAGTAAGACAACGCCTTTAAACCAAAACAAGCTATCGTCATAAAAATTATGAAGCACGCAACATCAATGATAAGGATATAAGATGAACGTATTGATTACAGGGGCAAGCGCCGGTTTCGGTAAAGCATTAGCTGAGCGTTTGGTTGCCAATGGTCATCGCGTGATTGGCTGTGCCAGACGCTTAGATAAGCTAAACGCTTTGGCAAATACGTTGGGCGAAGCATTTTTACCTGTGGTCATGGATGTCAGTGACACGGCGTCTATTCCACAAATCATTGCTGACTTGCCGGCTGACTTTAGTCAAATCGATGTCTTGGTGAATAACGCTGGACTGGCACTTGGCACCGAGCCTGCGCACAACGCCAGTCTTGATGATTGGATGCGTATGATTGATACCAATGTTAAAGGTTTGATGGCGTTGACTCATGCTGTCTTGCCAGCCATGGTCGCACGCGATAGCGGTTATATTATTAATGTTGGTTCAATTGCGGGCAGTTGGCCTTATTTTGGTGGTAACGTCTATGGTGCGACCAAAGCCTTTGTCAAACAATTTAGCTTAAATCTGCGGGCGGACTTACTCGGTACGCAAGTGCGCGTGACCAATCTTGAACCGGGTAATGTGGCGGGCACTGAATTTTCAAACGTGCGCTATCATGGCGATGACGAGAAAGCCGCTCAAGTTTATGATGGCTTTAAAACCATGACCGGTGACGATATTGGCGATATCTTGTTATGGCTGATTGAATCGCCTGCCCATATTAACGTCAATCGTTTAGAAGTGATGCCGGTTGCGCAAACCTACAACGGTCTAACGATTGCTAAGCAAGACTCTTAAAGGTTTAGCCGACCATTCGGTTTATTAACGTAATTCATAAGACCGAAGCAATATAGTCGCATCTATGTTGCTTCTTTTTTTGGCCATGACATTCTCTTCATTGACCAAGCGCAATTCCTGAAAATCCAAAATCAATACCTCATTACGCGTGCGCTCGCTGGTACGTTTATTATGACGTATCGGAAATCCTAAAACTTGCTTACCTTTAATTACTATCTGATTGATAATCATGGTCGGATTATTCATAGTAGATTTTGCACTTAACTGTTGAGCATCAATAATCGCGGTGGCAGGATTGAGCGTTGTGATTAACACCTTTGTCTGGCGCACGCTTTTTGCTAAATCCCCTGCAAAAAAGAATACTTGCTCTATTGGTAAACACTGGGCGTGGCGCATAAGCTCGCGGCGAAATAACGCTGGCATATCGGTATTAAAACTGTCTTCTGTTTGTCGATAAAACGCCGTAAAATTACGGTGTAGATAGCGACCAAAGACGCTGCTATTTATCCAATCTTGATAAACATCATTGGCTAATAATTGCTTTGTAAATGCTTCGGCATCTGGCATATTTTCTGTCATGAGCATGGCTAGCAATAGCGCGCGCGGATTGGTAAATATTTGCTGCTGCCAGCTTTGTGGATATAAGCTGCTATCAAGCAATGCTAAAGTTAACTTGCCCATCGGCTAACATCCTTATTAAACAGTGAAACTATTATTTAGTACATATAGTATCTATTATATACGTTTCCTATTACAGTCATTTGCTATCGAATAGCAGCACAGATTGTGTGCTTGGATTCATTTGATCGCCTTACTCATATAAAAAAAGCGACCTTAAAAGACGCTTTTTATTTGAGCAATGAGTTTTAAGTATTTTTAAAGCCTTAATCAGCTAAGGCTTTAATCAGCTCAAATCTCGGTATTTCTTTACCATCAACTTCAACCGTTTCAGTAAACATCGCTAATGGTCGTACCCACACGCCATACTCACCGTATAGGCAGCGGTAAACGACTAGCGCTTCTTCGGTTTCTGAATGCTGCGCGGTATGCAAAACTTGGTAAAGACTGCCTTTATAATGGCGGTAAATGCCTTGGCAAACCGTTTTTTCTGTCATGATTAAATCCTCATTTATATCTTAAGTACACGAGCTAAATACTGTCGCAGTAAATTCATAACGCAAAATAAATAAGGTCAACAATCAATGTCGACCTTATCTTTAATGATTACCTGAATTATTGAAACTAGTCAATTTAAGCAACTGTCACTTTTGCATAAGCCTTTTTACCTGCTTGGATAACGACTGTCTGACCAGACGTTAAACTAAAGCCTGCATCGACCACTTCGCCATCTACTTTTACCGCGCCGCGTTTAATCATATCTTTAGCCGATGAGCTATTTTTGGCAAGCTCTGCTTGGTTTAGGATTTGCGTGATAAATA
Source organism: Psychrobacter sp. SHUES1 (assembly GCF_001652315.1). Taxonomy (NCBI): domain Bacteria; kingdom Pseudomonadati; phylum Pseudomonadota; class Gammaproteobacteria; order Moraxellales; family Moraxellaceae; genus Psychrobacter; species Psychrobacter sp. SHUES1. The sequence goes on from NZ_LXWA01000014.1 coordinate 4,397, forward strand.
ATGCGTCCTGCCCTTCTAACTCTAACGTCACTTCTGGTAAATCGACTGGCAATTCGCCATCAGCCAATACGTTACCTGCTGATTTATGCGCATTAGCAGCAGCATCCGCATCATGGAAGCGTTCAATCAATTCTTCAGCAAGAATACGTTTGATTTCTTGTGGGTTGCGACCGTTTTCCATCTCTGCCATTAACGCTTCGACTTCTTCCATCGGCTTAAAGCTTAAAAATTCAAAGTAGCGACGAATTAAGGTATCTGGCATCGACAGCAGTTTTTGGTACATGGTGCCCGGCGCATCGTAAATACCGACGTAGTTGCCGAGTGACTTAGACATTTTATTAACGCCGTCCAGCCCTTCTAAGATTGGCACGGTGATACAAACTTGTGGCTCTTGCCCATAACGACCTTGCAAAGTACGTCCCATTAAGATATTAAAGGTTTGGTCCGTACCGCCAAGCTCGACGTCGGCTTTTAGCGCGATAGAGTCATAGCCTTGCACCAATGGGTATAAAAACTCATGGATAGCAATTGGCGTTTGCGCCGCATAGCGTTTAGAGAAATCATCACGCTCAAGCATGCGTGAAACGGTCAACTGGCTAGAAAGCTGAATCATATCGCCCGCTGACATGTCTTTAAACCATTCAGAGTTAAAGACAATCTTGGTTTTTTCTTTATCCAAAATCTTAAAGACTTGTTCCGCATAAGTCTGCGCGTTGACTTTGATTTGCTCATCGGTCAACGGCGGGCGTGTGCTGTTTTTGCCAGATGGATCACCAATCTTGGCGGTATAATCACCGATTAGGAAATAAATCTCATGACCCAAGTCTTGAAAATGCTTCAGCTTATTAATCAGCACGGTATGACCTAAATGTAAGTCAGGCGCGGTGGGATCAAAGCCTGCCTTGATACGCAGCGGGCGATTCAGTTTTAACTTTTTAACCAAATCGTCTTCCGATAGGATTTCTTGCGTACCGCGCTGAATCAGGGCAAGTTGTTCTTCTAGGGTGTAAGTTTGGGTGGTCATGATGCTCTCTTTATTGTCTTTATTTAAAGGGTAACGCGTTTGGGCCAATTAGAATTTCGTAGCCCGTAAAAGATGTTAGAATTTGAGAGATATACTAGCGTTTTTTAAGGTAAATTGCCATGACCAACCCTGCATCGATTGCTGATACTAATGATAATACTGATTCAACTATCAATTATGACGATAATTTAAATAACACTTTGGACAAAACTTTAGATGACGATTTGAATTATGCCACCTTGACCGATGCGCTTGAGCAAACGGTATTTGAAAACTTCGATGATGGCTTATATATCGGCATGATGTCTGGCACCAGCTTGGATGGTATGGATGCGGTACTTTGTCAATTCGGTGGTGAAGAAAACATCCAACAACCGCTACGGCTATTAGCGTCTATTAGCCAAGATTTTCCGCCACGCCTGCGTGAGGTGTTATTGGCACTTTGTCAGCCAAATGGTGTGCAAGAATTAACCTCGACAATGGGCGAACCAAGCAGCGAATTAGACTGGTTTGGCTGGGCAAGTAAGGAATATGCTGAATTTGCCAGCGACGTGGTCAATAATCTATTGCAGCAGTCCAATACCGATGTAGAGTCGGTGCTAGCGATTGGCTGCCATGGTCAAACGGTGCGCCATCGTCCGCAAATGGGATTTAGTTTGCAACTGCTCGATGCCAATATCATCGCCGAGCGTACTGGTATTAGCGTGGTCAGCGACTTTCGCCGCCGCGATATGGCCGTCGGTGGTCAAGGCGCGCCCTTAGTACCTGCCTTTCATCAAGCATTATTTGCCATGCCTGATAGCACGCGAGTGTTATTAAACTTGGGCGGTATTGCCAATATCACCGTCTTACCAGCCAATGACAGCTCTATTAATGCTAATGATGCTGTTGTTAATAATAGCTCGGTGATTGGTTATGATACCGGCCCTGCCAATTTATTACTCGATGCGTGGACGGCATTGCATACGGATAAAGATTATGATGCTGGTGGCGCATGGGCGCAGTCAGGACAAGTCGTTGAGCCGTTACTTAATCAACTGATAGAGCATCCATTTTTTGCGCGAACCTATCCGAAAAGCACAGGGCGTGAAGACTTTAACTTAGCGTGGCTACAAAGCGAGCTGCAAAAATTTGACCAAGCCTCTGCCCATATTCGCTATTCGTCAGCTGATGTGCAGGCAACATTGACCGAGCTGACGGCGATGAGTGCCAGTATGCAAATCAATATGTTTATTAAGGCAAATGAAAACAGCTCGGTTTATGTCTGCGGTGGCGGTGCCTTAAATGATTACTTGATGACTCGCTTGCAGGCGCATTTACCTCACTGCAAAGTAGAAACTACGGCCAGCTTAGGGCTGAACCCCGCTTGGGTCGAAGCCGTTGCCTTTGGATGGTTGGCACGGCAAACCCTAATGGGAGAAACTGGTAACTTGCCAGCGGTCACTGGCGCAAGTAAAGGCGTGGTATTGGGTCAAGTTTGTTTTGCTTAATAAGCCTCTAATTGTTTAAATTTTAGTTTACATACGTGCACTAATGTGTTTTATAATGACGGTTAAAATACCTTCTTTTTAGGATCGCACGTACAGGATATATCGCATGAGCCAATATAGCAGTTCACCAAACGCGCAAGCCGCCGACTCTAATGCTGCCACTATCCAGCAAACTCTGCGCCAAAAGCCGCCCCATTATGAACGCCCAGATGAGATGCGTGTGGTGGTGACGGGTATGGGTGCGGTGACACCTTTAGGATTAGACGTCGCAAGCTCGTGGACGCGTCTACTTAATGGCGAGAGCGGTATCACGCCCATTACTCATTTTGATGCAACCGACTATCGGGCGCAAATTGCGGGTGTGGTCAAGGATTTTGACGCCAAGCAATATATGAATGCTAAAGACGCGCGCCGCTATGATGAATTTATGCATTATGCCGTTGCAGCTTCGGCTATGGCGTTAAAAGACGCGGGTTTTATCGATGAAGTTAGCGCAGCTGATACACCTGTACAAGATGTCGAGCAAGAGCGCTTTGGCGTAATATTAGGGTCAGGCATTGGCGGTATCCAAACCATTGAAAACAGCCGTGATACCCTACGTGACAAAGGCGCTATGAAGGTTTCGCCCTTTATCATTCCAGGTTCTATCGTTAATATGGCTGCAGGTTTGGTCGCTATTAAGCATACTTTACAAGGCCCAAACCTGGCGACCTCGACTGCTTGTACCACCGCGACCCACGCTATCGGACTTGCTGCGCGCTTGATTGCCTATGGCGATGCCGATGTGATGCTGGCAGGTGGTAGTGAAAAAGGCTCGAGCCCGCTTGGAATGTCAGGTTTTGGGGCGATGCATGCCCTCTCAACTCGTAATGATGAGCCAACCAAAGCCTCGCGTCCGTTTGATAAAGAGCGTGATGGCTTTGTACTCGGTGATGGCGCGGGTGTCGTCGTCCTTGAAAGCCTTGCCCATGCTAAAGCGCGCGGCGCAACGATATTGGCTGAGCTGGTTGGCTTTGGGATGAGTGACGATGCCAGCCACATTACCGCACCACCAGAAGATGGTAGCGGTGCGGCTCGCGCCATGCGCAACGCACTAAACGATGCCGGTATTGAGCCTGCCGCGGTTGGCTACGTCAATGCCCACGGTACCAGTACGCCTGCTGGTGATGTTGCCGAATCCATTGCGATTGAAACCGTTTTTGCGCCCGTTAAAGACAGCATTTTGGTCAGCTCGACCAAATCGATGACCGGTCATTTATTGGGTGCCGCTGGTGGTATCGAGGCTATCTTTACTGTGCTTGCCCTGCAACATCAGCAGGTACCGCCGACCATTAACTTAGATAATGTTGAAGACAACTGCAATCTCGATTACGTGGCCAACCAATCACGTAAAGTTGATAATCTGCAATATGCAGTCTCCAATAGCTTTGGTTTTGGTGGCACCAATGGGTCGCTTATATTCGCTCGTTGGCCGGTGCAACCATCAAGCTAAAACGCCTAAAACAACGTTAAAAACGCTAAATAAATGTTAAAAAACTATTATTTTAGCCGTTGTAACCTTGGTGTCAGATTTGCTACGTTTGACCACTTGCAGCCCCTTATCGTACTTGCGTATGATAAGGGGTAATTTTATGCAACATTTATGGAAGATACCATGTCAAGCTACTCATTTTCCCATCAGTTTTATCAGCGCTGGACGTGTGCGCCAGACCCTGTACGCGCCTCTATCATCCAAGAACTTACCGATATCACCACCCTCTTACAACACGACACGCCATTTGAAACCTTTGTTTTTAGCACTCATGACTTAGACGCCCATCTTGATAATCTTTATGAAAATCATGAAGCTGAACAAGCGATTGCCAAAGCCATTGCCGAAAAACAAGCGCAAGAGCGAGCGGCTGCCGAAAAAGAGCGTTTAGAAGAAGAAGAACGTGTAGAAAAAGAACGTGTAGAAAAAGAAAAACAGGCAAAAGCAGTAGCAGACGCTAAGCAGAAAGAAGAAGAAGCATTAGAGGCAGCAGCGGCGAAACAAGAGCAACAGCACGATGAGCAGCTAGATCATAAACGAGCTACCAGTGTTGATGACAATGATAGTAGTAAAAATATTACTAGTAAAAATGACACTGACGCAGTAGAAAAACTGAAAGCTACTAAAACAGATGCTACGAAAACTACTGCTGATACTGACACTGATAAAAAATCCATTCAAGAAACTGCCAATGTGGTAAATGGCGCAAACGATCATAATATGAAAACCGTTATCGATAAAGCTGTTTCAGACGCCGCTATTCCTTTGTCTTTAAAAGATACTAAACTTGGCGCGAGTCACCCAGAATTAATTCGCGAGCTTGAGATGCATGTCGATGACTATTTAAGCGAGCAAATGATGCAAATTTCTGAGAATTTAAAATCTTGGTTACGGGCCGAATTGGCACAGCATTTAACCGAACCTGATACCACCACTACTATTAAAAGTAATGAAAATATCGCCAAGAAAAACATTCATTAGCTATAAAAAACCTGATTTAAATTAGGAGTTTCTTCGTATAACTAGAGATTAAAAAGCCCCATCGATATTGACGGGGCTTTTTAATATCTTCAATTCAAGAATATAAGTTTTTGCCTTAGATAGCTTTAGTACGCTCGGTTAGCCACTCAAGTGCTGCACCTTTAACGCGATCTTTTAGCTCGGCATAGACTTGGCTATGATAATCATTGAGCCAATCAATCTCGAATTGGGTTAATAGTGCAGGCTCAATCAAACGGGTATCAATGGGGCAGTAAGTGATGGTTTCAAAGTGTAGGAATTGTCCAAACTCAGTCTCAGTCGGATTCGCAACCGGCGTATTGACCACCAAGTTTTCGATACGAATACCCCATTTGCCCTCGCGGTATAAACCTGGCTCATTACTAGATATCATCCCTTCTTTCATCGCGCGCTCTTTTGGCGTGCTGGCACTATAAGCAATGACCTGCGGGCCTTCATGGACGTTTAAGAAATAACCAACGCCATGACCGGTACCATGACCATAGTCCATCTGTGCTTGCCACAAGGGTGCACGGCAAATCGCATCGATGAGCGGTGACGCAATACCATCAGGGAAATGCGCTTTTGCTAAGGCGATATGGGCTTTAAGCACGGTGGTAAAGTCGCGTTTATGCTCAGAACTTACTTGTCCAATCCCGACCACGCGGGTGATATCGGTGGTACCGTTTTGATATTGCGCACCTGAGTCAATGAGCAATAAGCCGCCCTCGCCTTCAGCGACATCAAGGTAGCTGAATTTTTCTGGCGTCGCACGGTAATGCGGCAAAGCACCGTTTTCGTTAAAGCCTGCGATGGTTGGAAAGCTTGGCGACACATAATGCGGCTGCTGACTACGAACTTCGATGAGCATACTATCGACATCCAGCTCACTCAAACGCTCACCGTCTGCTAGGCGTTTTTCAAATGTCGCAAAAAACTCACTTAACGCCGCGCCATCTTGACGCATCGCTTCGCGTACATGCTCGATATCCGCCGCAGACTTCACTGATTTGAGTAACGTACTTGGCGCCATTTGCTCAATAAAGCCAACATCGTCGGCCATTTTTGATAACGTACCGACCGCCACTTTGCTTGGGTCTAACAATAATATATCTTCTGGCGTTAAGGTAGCTAATGCCTCTTGCACCGCATCATAATCTGCAAGCGTGATACCGCTGTCTTTTAGCGCTTTTTCAATCTCGCTACTGACTTTATGATTATCAACAAACAAGGCCGCTTTATCTTCGCTAATGAGCATATGCGCTAAAAATACCGGATTATAATCGACGTCTGCACCGCGTAAGTTGGTCAACCAAGCAATATCATCTAAGCTTGACAGCAAGTGATGGCTTGCGCCTGCCTCCTTCATGCCTGCGCGCACGGCAGCAAGTTTTGAGCTGGCGGGCTGATCGATAAACTGCGCATCGTGTTGGTAGAGCTGTGCTGATGGCAATGCTGGACGGTCGTTCCATATGTCTGTCAACACATCGCGCTCAGTGATTAAAGTAATATCGTTAGCATCAAACGCATCAAGCAATCTGTCTTGCTCAGCGATAGACAATACATTACCATCCACCGCCACGCTATCGCCTTCGGTTAAGTTTTGCGCTAGCCAATCGATATGATTTGGCTGACCAGGAGCCAGTTTTTCCAAAGTAATACCCGTGCCTTCTAGCTGATGCGCGGCGTGTACCCAGTAGCGACTGTCTGTCCATAGGCCAGCAAAGTCAGCGGTAACGACCAGTGTACCAACCGAACCTGTAAAGCCTGATAACCATAGACGCGCTTGCCAATATTCTGGCAAGTACTCAGACAAATGCGGGTCTGCTGACGGCACGATAATCGCCGTTAAATCTTGTGCCGCTAGCGTTTGGCGTAGGCTATCAATACGCTCGTGGATGTGTTGTTTATTCATGAAAGGTGTCCTTATTACTTTTAAAAATGAGAGTTAAAAAAAACGCTTGAGAGGCGACTATGAGTAGCCGTCTTATTGAGGCAAATAAATTTATCAATGTTAAATACAGCGTTATATTTGCCTATAAAGGGTTTACTATTTTTAGAATGATAGCTATATAAATGAGTAAGAGTGCTTAGGCGTTTAGCCGAGCTATTATTAATTTCAGCTTAGTAATAGTATTTTAATAATAGTATTAAAGCAGCGCCTCTCTAGATGTTTGGGCAGATAGCAGGCTTTCAATGGCGATAGAGAAATAACTCACTGATTGAAACAATAAAACGTGCTACCGATTATGGTAACACGTCTTATCTTTTGGCGTTTATAGGGACGATTGCTACTATAAATAAGCTAAATAGGCTTAATTAATCTTCACCATCTTCTTAACGCTTTATTTACTGAGCCGCTTTATCGGCTTGCTCACTTTTGACCAGCATGTTATTGATAGGTTTTGCCAGTACTAATAACACCACTGCGGTCACCACCAAAAAGATGGTCATGGTGGTAAATAGTGTTGGTAAGCCTTCGATCTTGTCGGCTGAAACGTGACCACCAAAGAACGCAGCGACCAAGTTACCCATGGCGACAGAGGCAAAGAATAATCCCATCATTTGCCCTTGCATGCCTTTTGGAGCAAGCTTGGTCATTGAGGATAACCCTACTGGACTCAGCGCCAGCTCCCCTAAAGTTAATAGTAATAAACTACCCACGAGCCATAATGGCGATGCTAAGCCGCCGTCACTGGTCAAGATGCTTTTTGAGGCAAATATCATCAACGAGAAGCCTGCCGCGGTAATCAACATCCCGAGCGCAAACTTGGTCATACTATTAGGTTCAAGACCGCGTTTGCCAAGCTTGACCCAAACAATACTAACAATGGGCGCCAGCAATAAAATAAACAACGGGTTTAAAGATTGGAACCAAATACTCGGTATCTCAAACCCTAAGACGTTCAAGTCAGTATAGCGATCGGCAAATAGGTTAAACGAGGTTGGCTGCTGCTCAAAGCTTGACCAAAATAGCGTTGAGCCAATGATTAAAATAAAGCAAGTCAGTAGGCGCAGCTTATCGGTTTTATCAAGACGCGGCGAGACAAACATAACCGCAAAGTAGCCTATCACCACCGCGGCAATGATATAAGTCATATATTCAGCGACCGTTTCAGGATTGAACGGTAACATACCACTTGCCACCAAAACCACAACCGCTGCCAATAACACCAAGAAACCAATTACCCAGCGACCGATGTTTTTATAGCGGTCATTGGCGTGTTCCCACTCAGGTTTTATATTTTTGGCTTGGGCATAGTGGGTCAAGGTTTTTTGCGCAGAAAAACGGTAGATCAGTAATGATATCAGCATACCGATACCACCAACACCGAAACCTGCGTGCCACATGCCCTTTTCTTTAAACACCCCAACGATGAGCGCTGCTAAAAGGGCGCCAATATTAATGCCCATATAAAACAAGGTAAAACCACCATCACGGCGCACATCGCCTTTTTTATACAAAGCGCCTACCATGACGGAGATACAGGTTTTAAATAACCCTGACCCTAATACAATACATATCAAACCAACAAAAAATAGCGTCATGCCAAATATGGCGGAGAGCGCAATACATAAATGACCGAGGGCGATAATCACGCTGCCCCACCATAAGGCACGCTCTTGACCAAGCCAGTTATCAGCGAGCCAACCGCCCGGTACTGCCGCCAAATATAATGAACCGGCGAAAATACCATAAATAGCAGAAGCGGTGACTTCATCAAAGCCAAAACCGCCGCTGCCAACGGTGGCTACCATAAACAGTACTAATAACGGACGAATACTATAATAAGAAAAGCGTTCCCACATTTCGGTAAAAAACAGCGGGCGTAGTGGCTTTGGGTGCCCCATAAACCCATTATCCAGTGCTGCCAATTCAGCTTCACTAACATTTACTTTTGAGTCTCTGCTCATAACTTTATTCCTTTAAAGACCACTGTAATGACGACCAAACTCCTGTTTATTTTGCTAAGCGGTCACATAGGCGCATTATTGTTTCACTTGGTTATGGTCAAGTAAAGAAAAAGTTATTCAATAATTACACAAATACCTACAAAAAAACCTGTGCTCAGTTAACCAAGCACAGGTCTTTAATGTTAGCTTCTAGAGTATTTTCACTCTTAGAATAAAGTATCGTCACAACAGTTGTACTTAATTACGGGTATCTGACTATATTTATACAAGTATTTGTTTTTATAACAAAATACTTAGGTCACAAGCTTACTCTTCAGTTTTCCAAGTATGCGTTAACTCTGCACCCTCACCACCATCCAAATCCGCATCGGCTTCTTCTGCTGTCAAGTTAGCATCATCAGGTACTGCCGCTTGATTGACAGTACCCTCAGCAGTTGCGGTGCCAGATTCAGCAGCAACAACCGTACCATCAGTATCAGCAGCTGGGGTTACGGTAGCATCTGCTGGATTTTCAGTAGGTGCGGTTGCAGGCGTACCAGTTGTTGCTGGCTCGGCAGCGGTTGCAGCGGGCGCAGTTTCTTCTGCCGCAGTTGCCTCTGTTTCAGCAGCCGCTTCGGTGCTCTCAGCAGTGATATGCTCGCCTGCTGGACGCAAATAGCCAGAAATGCCGATTAATAAGACGATACCTAAAAATAAGGCAACACCGCCTAAGGCAAATAGGAACTCTTTCTTGGGATTGTTTTCGACAATATGTTCTGACATACCTTATCCACCTTGCACAAAATATTTAAAATATTGGCCTATTATATCGCAATTTATATCGATTTGTGAAAACCCTTAACGATTTAAAGGGTTTATTAGCGAAAAAACTTACAACCAAAGCCTATGGGTATTTTTTATTTGACCAAACGTCTCTGCGGGGTCGCACGCTTGCCAAGATAGCTTAATAATAGCAGAAGCGCAATAATGATTAAAATAGGATAATTACCCGCGCGCATATAAGGCGTATTACCAACGCGTGCCTGCACATTTCCGCGTAAGACGGTGCGCTCAAACTGCGGTGCGCGCTTTACGATATGACCTTTATGGTCAATGATAGCCGTAACGCCAGTATTGGTGGCGCGCATAAACCAGCGGCCGTTTTCAAGCGCGCGCATTTGGACCATTTGCAAATGCTGGAGCGGACCTGCCGAGCTACCAAACCACGCATCGTTAGAGATGGTCAATAAAAAGTCAGTATTGATGGCGTTTTTGCGCGTGGTGTCAGGATAGGCAACTTCATAGCAAACCGCAGCGCCCAAGTTATGACCACGCACGCGCAGCGGTGATTGATTATCACTACCGCGGCTATAGCTCATGATATCTTGGCTACCAGCAAGGTTTGGCAAGATATCTAGCATACCCTCAAAAGGAATATATTCGCCAAAAGGTACCAAACGCTGTTTTTTATATAGCCCTTCAGCGTCCGCACCTAAAGCAATGACACTATTATAAAACGGCGGGTATTTATCGGTCTTGGCATCAAAAGCCGCGGTATCCTTATAAGGGATACCAGTGACCCACGTGGTATCGGTTTCTTTGGCCACTTTGACCACTTCACTGATAAAACCTAGCGCTTCATCTTGAAACATGGGAATGGAAGACTCTGGCCACAAGATCATGTCACTGCCCCATTCGGTACTGGACAGGGTGGCATAAATTTTTAGCGTTTCTACCTGATATTCAGTCAGCCATTTTAAATCTTGTGGAATATTACCTTGAATTAATGATACCGATAAGTCAGGCGTGCCCTTTGGTTTTGTCCATTGCGGATTTAGCAACCATAACGCGCAGCTGACAATAAGTAGTGCGGCAGTAGGAATCATATAACCGCCGCGGCGACGCAATAGCTCAACCAAACTTGCCGCCAATAATACTGCCACAAAAGACACCGCAAACACACCAGCAATGGGCGCTAATGACGATAGCCAATACTGCTCGGTAAAGGCATAACCGACAAATAACCACGGAAAACCGGTAAATAGCCACGTTTTCATCCACTCTTGCAATACCCAAAGCGCGGCAAAGGATAACGGCTGCTTACCGACGACACGATTAAAAATCAGCGCCAAAAAGCCATGAAACAAGCCCATCCCAAGGCCCATCAGCGCAATCATAATTAGCGCGAGCCACACTGGCGTATCGCCATAGACATGGATTGAGGTATACAGCCAAAACGCCCCGACGCACCAAAGCCCGGTGCCATAAGCTTGACCGATAACAAAAGCACGCTTGCCTGTCATATCAGGCATCAGTAAGGCATACAAAATAGCGGGCGACACCAACGCCACCGGCCAAAAACCATACGGCGCGAGGGCAAAGATAAACACTGCGCCTGCCAGCCACGAAATCAATATGGTCAACACCATCGGCAAGCCCTTTGGCTTATCGGGGTTTAGACGTTTTTGCAAATCAACAGTAGACAGACGCATAGCAATTATCCAAAACCTTATTATTCAGTCGTTTAAAGCTTACATATTAACTTTGATTTATTCAGTGAGCGCTGAATGGGTAGCCATGCATCCGCTGCTCAATACAGCGCTCAAAAATTAAACCTGCCCATGATACCAGTCTAAATCAATCAATAGGTAAAATTGCGTTGCAAAATACCGATTTTAAAAGCAAAAAAAACACGACCGCAATCGTGTTTTTTTATATTTACATGCCAAGCTTATGTTTAAGTGCCAAGCTTAAGTGATAAACATCAACAAATTAATGGCTACCTATTAATATTTGCTGGTCAGCATTGATTTTGGACAACTCAAGATTTTGAATAAAGCGCCCTTCAACATCGGTAATGGTAATTTGCCAATCGTCTATCACCACACTTTCCCCTTCCAAATCGCCAACATGGCCGAGTGCTTGCATGACCAAACCGCCCATGGTATCGACATCGGTATCGTCAAAGTGAGCGCCAAGCTCATCATTACAGTCTTCAATCACTGTCGATGCTTGCACGCGCCACGTGTTTGGTCTTTCAGGATCGGCGACGATATTATTGATATCACTGTCTTCATCGAAGTCATCATGCTCATCGACGATATCGCCGACAATTTCCTCGAGCAAATCTTCCATCGTTACCACACCAGCGAAGTTACCAAACTCATCGACGACAATCGCCATATGCACTTGGGTGCGCTGTAATGAGCGTAGCAAAGTATCAGAGCGTGCCGTTTCGCTGATATAAAGCGGCTGACGCACCAAGTCTCGTAAACGTTGACTGTCAATTTTATCTTCTTGATCTCGCACCATGTGTACGAGGATGGGAATCAAATCTTTTGCCAATAAAATACCGATAACGGCATCATCGTCTTGGCTATCAAAGACCGGATAGCGCGAGTGTGTGGTCTCAAGAATGATATCCATCACTTCAGCTAAGCTAGCGCTTTCGTGCAGCCCAACCACTTGCGGGCGCGGGGTCATGATTTCGCGAACTTGGGTGGCAGGCAAATCAAGCACACCTTCCAACATGTCCACGGTATCGGGTTCTAAGAACTGGCGCGAGTCTTGCACCAAACGTATCAGTTCATCACGGGTTTCGGGGGCGGTCGATAGCCAGCGTTTTAAGCCGCGCATCGACCAACTACTCGGGCTTGGAGCGTCTTCGGACATGATGATGTGATTTAACCTCTTTAGTTAATAGCAGTAATCAAAGAAAATAGTGAATAGCAATTAAAATCTTAAACCTAAATGGGGATTAAAATAGCAAATAAAACAGCGACTTTATCTTTAGACAATGGTCAAAATATTTAAATAAAGGACAAATTATCTATAAAATCCTATCATAACGATAAATGACAACTATATAAGTATAGATGAAAATAGACCAGCCTAATAAGTTTCACTTTATCGCAAGGCTTACGGACATTCAACGACAAATTCACTCAAATTGTATTGTCAGTGTGTTGTAAACTTTGCTATGGTCAAAGCCTTCATTCCTCAAAGTCAAACCTATGTCGCTACGTGCCTTTTTTTCTCGCCTGCTCTCGCCGCTCGCAAACAGCAATCGCTTAGAGCATGGGGCAGCTTATGAGCGCCAGCAAAAGCGGACTTGGCGCTATTACCTCGCGCAGCTTTTCATCGTTACTACGTTGCTCCTATCTGCTATTTGGCTGTTAATGGCAATTTGGTATCAGTTTGGCATGCGCTCACCGATTACGTGGCTTACAACCCTTGTTATAATCGGCATTTTAGCGGCGCTGGCTAAGGCCGCTTATGCAACAAAAAGGCCTTGGTCAAAAAGTCCAAAAAATCGAGGTAATCAGCCATCAAATAATTCAGCAGCGCCAGATAAAAAAGTAGCCGTTAAATGGCTCATCGGTTTATATGGAGCAGTTTGGTTTATCGGTTTGGGCTGGTTTTTTTCTATCGAGCCCAAACAAGACCGCGACTGGATGGCGGAAGTCAGCGAAAGAGTTACTTATAGCCGCGATGCCAACAACCCTGACTTAGTCACACTCACCAATGTACGAAACTTTGATTGGCGTAACGATAAAGAAGCGGCTGAACACTGGGGCACGCGCACGATTGATATGTCAAAACTCTCTGGCGTCGATGTGACCAACTCCTATTGGATGGGGCCGCTGATTGCGCATACTTTGGTCAGTTTCCGCTTTGAAGATGATAGACCGCTTGCCTTCTCGTTTGAGATTCGTAAAGAAGAAGGCGAGTCGTTTTCGGCATTGGCAGGATTTTTTAGGCGTTTTGAGCTGAGCCTGATTGCTGCTGAAGAGCGAGATATCATTTATACTCGCAGTAATGCTCGCGGTGAGCAAGTTTATCTGTTTCCGGTCAGCAATCTACAACAGCACGAGGTCAAGTCATTATTTGAGTCTTACTTAACTGCCGCCGATGAATTGAATGCCAAACCAACTTGGTACAATACGTTGATGAGCAACTGTACCAATATTATCTTTTATATGGCGCGTATTGTCAGTGGCGACCGCTTGCCATGGGATTACCGAATTTGGGTATCGGGCTGGCTACCAAACTACTTATACGACGTTGGCATGCTCGACGCTAACCCTGAAAAAGACGGTCAGCCTTGGTCAATGGACACGTGGTACGAGCGCACCCATATCAATCCAAAGGTTCGCGGCTTTGATAATTTGGCAGGAAACAGCGCTATCAATAGCCGCGAGTTCTCCAAGCAAATTCGGCAAGATATTCCTATCCCGCCACTGGCAGATTCGCAAGCAGATGCGGAAGCGAGTGCCAAATCTGCCGCGCAAGATTCTAAAGAATAGCTGAGGTTTTCAAAGAGGTGCAGCTACTCTCAAAAGCGGTATTGCGACGTTAAATCCATTGTTCATTAAGCATAAACATAGATTAAACCCTTTATAAAAAAAGTTAGGTTAAGGCTGAACCCAATTTACCACCCGCTCCTCCATCTCCTCATCTGTCATGCCAATCTCAGAAATACAGCGCCCTGCTACGCCAACATTGGCAGCGCGCATCTGCTGCTGAGTTGCCACCGCATCTCCCGTTAATAACAAATGCCAACTTGGTAAATCTTGTCCTTTATACAAGCGCTTATAAGCACAGTGCGACGGCAGCCACATCATCTGCGGCAAATTCTCCATAGTTAGCTGAATACAGTCTGGCACGTGCTCTTGGCGCGTGGCGTAATGCTTGCAATAACCAGTCGCGCAATCCATCAGCTGACAAGTGACATCGGTATATTCAACCATTTCTGCTTCATGATTATTGTCATCGCTGACATTGTCATCGTCGATATACTTGATTAGGCAACAGCTACCGCAACCATCGCATAGCGCTTCCCATTCACTATGGTTTAGCTCTGACAGCGCAAAACGTGACCAAAACTGCGGACGCAATAGATCATTAGCATCGTTTTGGCTGTGAGGAAATAAGCGCACAGCAGATTGCGTCGCTGAATCTGAATCAGTTGTTGTTTTGGAATCTAGAGCGGATGCTAATTGAGATTCAGATTGATTGAGCAAATTGAGTGTCATAAAGTCGCCGTAGCATTTTGATAAAGAGCGTTACAGTATTATAGCTGTTTTTGGCGAACTTGGGCGTTAAGGTAGGAGAAGTAAATAAAAGAATGAAGCAAAACACGAACAGTTAATACTTATAAAACAAGCATTTATAAAGTAGTTATTTATAAAACAGCCATTTATAAAACCCCCTTCATAACATAAAAAAAGGACAATAATATGTCAATTAAGACTTTTGAATTGATCAGCACTACCGAAAACAACGTTGAGCTTATCAGCTATGTGGCGCTGCCAGAATCTGCCTCAGAGGACAATCCAGTAGCAGGTATTTTGGTGGCGCCAGAATGGTGGGGCGTGGTCGATCATCCAAAGTCCGTCGTTGAGCGCTTGGCAAAAGCAGGCTATGCGGCGGTGGCGATGGACGTTTACGGTGAAGGCAAGCTGACCAGCGACGCGTCGATGGCCAATATGTGGATGAAGCAAGTGCTAGCTGATCAAGACATGCTAATGGCACGTTGCCGCTTAATACTCAATGACTTTGGTGACCAACTGGCGGTTAATCGCGATAACTTAGCGGCGATTGGTTATTGCTTTGGCGGTAAAGTGGTGCTCGATATGGCACGTGAAGGTATGCCATTAAAAGCCGTCGCAACTTTCCATGGCAACCCATCAGCAAAACAGCCAGCCGATAAAAACTTCAAAGCCAAAGTATTGGTCGCTCACGGCCGCGATGACTCGATGGTCTCAATGGAGGCAATCGAAGGCCTAAAATCTGAGCTAGATGCTGCCGATGTTGACTACACAATTGATGTCTATGACGGTGCCAAACATGGCTTTACCAATCCGCACGCCGATGAACGCGCTGCCAAAAACGATGTTGACCTTGGCTACAACGAAACCGCTGCTAAGCAAAGCTGGGACAACATGCTTGAATTTATGAAAACCAATCTTGGTGAATAATTTTAAAAATATCATCAATCAAGTTGTATAAACGCTCACTATAACGAGTGCTAATACAAAGCATAAGACGAAAAACAGGGGTCACTTTCTCAGAAAGCGACCCCTGTTTTTTGTCGTTATACACAATAACTACCATGACCAATCTTGTGCTTATGAGCAAATAACGTCATCATCACTCTATTATAAGTGGGATTGAGTGACGAGGATGTTATATCTATTGATAAATCAGCTGGGCTGGCTGGCTTTTATGGCTTTATTGATCGTGGTGCTCATACTATACGCCAGGATAAGCCAGCAAATCAGACAATTGCGTCATGATATGACAGCGCTACAAGCTGAGCTTAAACGGCAAAAACAGGGCTTAATAACAGCAAAATCTTCTCACGCCGATATAAATAGCAATCAAGAAAGTCAATTTGCAGCAACGCCCGATACCTCTTCAAACTCGCGGTCATCAATGCCGCCACCGATACCGTTAGCGGCAGTAGATTCGGTTACAGCCGCTGACGCTAATTCCACGCCGATAGAAAATATCGTGTTAACGCAAAAATCGACAAAATCGAAACCCCCTGTTACAACGATAGAGCCAGACGAGCGCTCCTTGCCTATTGTCACTTCACTGATTCACTCTATGCAAAACTGGTTTTTTGGCGGCAACTTAGTAGTACGTGTTGGGGTTTTGGTGTTGCTCGTCGGGGTGGTGTTATTGCTGCGCTTATTAAGCGACTATATCGAAATTCCGATTACCATAAAGCTTATTGGCATTGGCATCATTGGCTTAGGGCTCGCATTGCTCGGATTAAAATTAGCAAAAAATCGCTTTGCTTATGGCATCACCTTGCAAGGCGCTGGTTTAGCGATTGCTTATTTAACCACCTTTTTTGCCTATAGCGTCTATCACGTGCTGGCAAGTGTGCCGAGCTTTGTTGGACTTGGCATCTTATCGGCCATCACCATCGGCTTAGCGGTACGCCAAAACGCTTTACCGTTGGCATTGTTGGCACTTTCTGGTGGGTTTTTTGCACCGATATTGACCAGTAGCGATATCGGTAATTTAGTGTCCTTGTTTAGCTATTATTTATTATTAAACGTCACCATTGCTGTCATCGCTCATTACCGCACTTGGAAAATGCTCAACATGCTCGGCGTAATGGTCACCTTTGGACTGGTCTATTATTGGGGTATTACGGAGAATTTAAGCGCTATTATAGAGGCGCAGCGCTGGACGTTGGTATTGCTAGTGGCGCTACATGTATTACTATATTTGTTTGTCGTCATCCGCTACGCGCAGCAAATTATCGCTTATAACACCCTTAATGAAGCAAATTTTGCTCATACAGCTAACGTTGATAGTGCAGAGAATCCAAATCATTTAGATAAATTTTATTTAGGAAACCACAGCTACGTATTCCCTATTGATACTGGTTTACTATTTTCTGTACCGATACTAGCCTTTGGTTTGTTTGCAGGGCTTTTAGACGCTATTCCTAATGGGTTAACCATCACTAGTGCTATTTTCGCGGCAATTTATTTAGGCATTGGCTGGGTATTTGTGCAGCGTAGTCAGCGCTACGCCTTAATTACCGAGGGTATGCTGGCATTAGGATTTGGCTTTTTAGCCTTGGTGATTCCGCTGGCACTCGATGCAGAATGGATTGCCTTTGGCTGGTCGGTACAAGGGCTGGCACTGGTATGGTTTGGACGGCGCTCACTACGTGCATGGTCAGTATTGTTTGGGTTGTTATTGCAGCTGCTCAGTATCGCGATGCTGATGATAAATGTGGTCTTTACGATCAAAGATTATCCAACGCTGGCGTTGACGATTTCGGCGCTCAGCTATCTAGCTACGATGTTTATCTTACGCGCCAGCAACTCGCCTATTGATGACGCCAACAACCAGCTTAACGCCAATCATACGCTGACTGCCTATACTAAAACCTTGGGCATTGGTGAACTCGCTACTAAGCAATGGCTTACCAGTATCAATAGCCAAAGTATGGCGTTTAACTTGATGTGGCGCAGTCCAAATTTGGGTCGATTTTTGACCTTTACTGCAATGGTTTGGCTGCTGTATGTCTTGGTGATTGATTTTGACCAATGGCTTGACAGTTGGCGCTTAGCAACGACGGCGCTGCTAGGATTGGCCACCTTAACCAGCCTAGCTATTTATCAGGCAATCAATCACTATCATTCGTGGCGCGAGATTAGGCAGTTTAGCCATGGGTTATTACTGCTATTTTATGCCGCGCTACTGTTTCAACTACCGCAAAAATATGAATTTGATTATCAATGGACCACCTTTCATTGGCCGATATTTATCATGCTACTCATAGGCTGGTTGGTCGTTGGGCAATTGTGGTTAAAAACATGGCATAAAGAATTGGAGTTAAAAAGTTTTGATAGCGCGAGCTGGCTTGGTGCTAGCATTATCCTATTAGCAGAAGCCATGCATTATGGCTTGCCCGATTCAAAAGGCGTCATGACTATTTTAGTGCCGGTTGCCTTTATGCTGGCTGGATTATGGTGGACACAGCGTCATGCTATGGTTCAGTACAATGATAAGCAATCACACTCGCAAACAGGAGCAGCGACCTCAGCATTTGCGCCTTATTGGTTTGATTGGCATCAGGCATTATTAGACAGTGCCAAACTCTTTGTACCTATCGCACTAGGTTGGGCTCTTTTTACCAACTTTACTTACGATGGCGTGATTTGGGGCTTGCCTTATTTCCCCTTATTTAATTTATATGATGTGACGTTATGGCTGGTGGTGTTTTATGTCTTGGGCGTTTATTTACTCCGTCAGCCATATGGTAGCGGTTCGAGAAATCTATTAAAAGCCATTCCTAAAAACGATATGCTGTTAATTGTGTTAGCGCTGATTGGCCTTTGGATAGGCTCGAGTATGTTGGTCAGGACGCTGCATGCATTTATCGGCACGCCGTTATGGACTGGCAGCTCATATGGGGTTAAGGGTGGCGCTTGGAGTAGCGAGCAAGTACAGACGGGATTGACCATTTTATGGACGCTCATTGCTTTGGTCGCCACTATCATTGCCAGCCGCTATGGACAGCGAACACTATGGTTTATAGGTATTGGACTGCTGGGCGTTGTGGTGTTAAAACTGGTCTTGGTTGATTTATCCCAGACCGAGGCAATTTGGCGGGTGATTTCCTTCCTTGGCGCGGGTAGCTTAATATTAGTCATTGGTTATTTAGCGCCATTGCCACCAGCACGTGAGGATTTAACAGACGAGTTTGAATAATAGTCTGCTCTGTGCGTTACGTTAAATGAAATGTTAACGTGGTGACGCTGGTTGTGTAGTAAACTGAACACCATTAGAAAGTAGACGTTGATTGTCTTACTTTGAGCATTTTTTATAAAAGGTTAGTAAAGCAGATGGATAAGAGAGCAAGTATTCAGTGGTTCCCTGGGCATATGAACAAAGCCCGTAACGAAATCAAAGAAATCATGCCGCAGATGGACGTCGTCATTGAAGTGATTGACGCGCGTATTCCTTATAGTAGCGAAAACCCCATGGTTGCAGCATTACGCGGCGAAAAACCAGTCATCAAAATTTTAAATAAAGCCGATCTTGCTGACCCTGAATTGACCAAAGCGTGGATGGAATATCTTGAACAACAAGACGGCGTTAAAGCTATCGCTTGCGACAATAACAAAGCCGATGACGTCAAGCGTATCATTGCAATATGCAAATCCCTCGTACCCAATAAAGTCGGTACCGGTCGCCAAATCAAAGCCATGATTATGGGTATTCCAAACGTCGGTAAATCAACCTTGATTAATACCTTAGCGGGGCGCGCGGTAGCTAGAACGGGCGACGAGCCAGCGGTGACCAAGTCACAGCAGCTGATCAAGCTTGACGATGACATCATGCTCTATGACACTCCTGGCATGCTGTGGCCAAAGGTTGAAAACGAAAACTCTGGCTATCGCTTGGCGGCGACCGGCGGTATTCGTGATACGGCGTTTGACTTCGCCGATGTGGCCAGTTATACCGCTGAGTATCTCATGCAAGCCTATCCTGAACTGCTAAAAACCCGCTATAAGATTGAAGAATTACCCAAGACCGATTGGGAGTTTTTTGAAGTGGCGGGACGTAATCGCGGCTGCGTGCGCGCGGGCAATCAAGTCGATACCTACCGCATGTCTGAGATTTTGATTAACGAGTTACGTAGCGGCAAGCTTGGAAATATTACCCTCGAGACGCCAGAAATGACTGAAGCTGAAGAAATTGTGGTCGCTGAACAACGAGTCGCAGCCGAAGAGAAAAGAATCGCTAAAGAAGAAGAAAAACGTTTGCGTCGTTTAAAAACGCGGAAGAATCGTAAATAAATTGCATAAAGAATACTGGCTACTATGAATCCGTTAATACCCTCTGCTAAAACCATTCAGATTTATCTGCCAAAAGGTAATCCTCGCGGATTGCGCTTGGCAGAGATGACCACGCGTACGGTGCGTTTGATTGAGATTCCACGCATTCATATTGATGATTTTTTTGCGATGCCAGATGCCAATCAAGTTGGCTTATATTTTTTGATTGGTGACACCGACAGTATAGATAAGCCATTACTTTATATCGGGCAAACTGGCGATTTGAAAACTCGTCTCAATCAACATCATAAAAAAGACTTTTGGACGCGGGCTTTTGTCATGCTTTCAACCAATAATTCCATGACCCAAACCCATGCGCTGTATATGGAGCATAAAGCAATTGCCACTGCCCTTGACGTGGGGCGCTATGAGCTAAAAAATGGTAATAGTGGTAATAAGCCGCATACACCCGACCCATTAAAAGCTGACTGCGAAGAGTTGTTTCACACCCTTGATGTTTTGCTATCAACCTTGGGGCAACCTATTTTTGAATCTTTAGCTATTCACGATAGCCTTTATAGCAATAAGACTGATGCACATAAACTGACCACACCCACTGATGTTAAAGTTGAAAAAGCAGCTGAAATATCTCCAACTAAACCTATCCCAGTCCTGTTTTATTACAAGGTAAAAGATGGCGATGCACAAGGCTATTATGATGACGATGGCTTTGTAATATTAGCAGGCTCTTTAATTAGACAATCACAGGCAGCATCTGCGCCACCCTTTGTGACCAGATTAAAAGAGAGCTTGCTTAGTAGTGGCAAACTCATAGCGGTAAATGATACAAGCTATAAGCTCACTGAAAATCATTTATTTAAAACACCCAGTGGCGCTAGTGCATTGGTATCAGGTCGTTCGACCAACGGTTGGATTGAATGGAAAAATGCCGTAGGTCAAACTTTAGACAGCATCTATCGATAACGACTTTAATCCCAACATGCGACCCTCATATAACCCTCATACTTTTTGAATTGCTCGCCCATTGCTTATGACATCTATTACTTTTATCCATACCGAGACCAACCTCGATTCCTTCGCCCCCCGCCTCCTCGATTGGTTCGCTAAAAACGGTCGCCACGATTTACCTTGGCAACAGCACCAAACTGACACGCCCAACCCTTATATTGTTTGGCTATCAGAAGTCATGCTCCAGCAAACACAAGTGACCACGGTGCTGCCCTACTTTGCCCGTTTTATGGAATCCTTTCCCACGGTGCAAGATTTAGCCGCAGCAGAATGGGATATGGTGGCCGAGCATTGGGCGGGGCTTGGCTACTATGCGCGGGCGCGTAATCTGCATAAAGGCGCAAAGCAATTGGTTGCAGTGATTGATGAGACGGGCGACTTTCCGCAGACGCTAGCAGGCTGGGAGGCGATATTTGGCGTTGGACCGTCGACTGCTGGGGCGATTATGGCGATGGGGTTACATCGCTATGGCGTTATCTGTGACGGTAATGTCAAGCGCGTCCTCACCCGCTGGGCGGCCATCGATGGTGATATCACTAAATCTGCCACCACTAAAGAGCTGTGGGCATTGGCAGAACGTCTAACGCCTAGAGAGAACTCAGGATTATTTGCGCAAGCTATGATGGATATGGGCGCAACCTTATGCACTCGTAGCAAACCTGCTTGTCTATTGTGCCCATTACAAGAGGATTGTATTGCCCATGCGCAGGGTCGCGAAACCGATTATCCAGTCAAAGCAAAAAAGCAGCCCAAACCCAGCAAGTTTAGCAATGCGCTATTGATTAAAGATATGGACGGCAAAATACTTTGGCTACAGCGTCCCGATAACGGTATTTGGGGCGGGTTGTGGAGTTTGCCTTTGCAATTTGTTGAGAAAATTGACGGTAAAGTAAGTGGCAAAACAACTGATAAAAATTCAAAAGCCAGCGATGATAAATTATTAAAAGTTGCTAATAATAAAAAAAACTATGAAACAGAGTTTACTACTGCTGAGCAAATTATTAACGAATGGTTAGATAAGCATAATTTAGCAGCCGCGCCCATTAATAAAACCTTAATTGATGACGCGCCTATCAAACATTCATTAACCCATTTCCATTGGTATTTAACGCAGCAATCAGTCACTCTAACTAATGAGCAAGTGACTGATTTGACCACAACCTTGCAAGCAGCAGATGTTAATATTAATTGGCTAAGTGCTGAAGATGCGCAGGCAACACTTGGATTACCGCGCGCGATGGTTAAGATTTTAGAATAATAATTGAGTGCAACCAAATACAATTCATAAAAAAGCGACTCAAAATATATTCTGAGTCGCTTTTTTAATTTACAAAGCACTAAAAACTTAAAACGGAACTTAAGACTTCGGTACCCGCAAACGCATCAAGCCTTCTTGTTGTACCGTCGCGACCAAGCGACCCTCTTGCCAAAACTGACCGTGATTTAAGCCTTTGGCGTTAGATGTCGTATCACTCCACATATCATATAGCAGCCATTTATTTAAATCAAAGTCACGATGAAAATGCATCGAATGGTCGATACTGGCCGCTTGCAAGCCACTGGTCATAAAGCTAACACCGTGTGACATCAGCCCCGTACCGACCAAGTAAAAATCAGACGAAAACGCCAATAGTGCTTGCTGAATGGCCACAGGCTGCTTGCCAAGCTCACGGATACGCAGCCAGTTTGCTTGCTTGGGTTTCATCGGTTCTGGATGAATCGGATCACGCGGCTTAATCGGTTTAATCTCGACATGACGATGACGCATAAAGCGCGCTTTTAGGGCATCAGGAACCTTTCCAACATACTGCTCTTTTAAATCTTGCTCATCAAGCAAGTCTTCTGGCGGCGGATACACGGGCATATCTTCTTGATATTCCAAACCCTCTTCCATCGGTGAAAACGAAGCAATCATCGAAAATATCACTTGCTCGACAGGCGCTTTACCTCGCACTTCTTTATACTGAATTGCCGTGACTTCACGTGCTGACAGACTGCGACCATCACGCAGGCGGCGTACTTGGTAAATCACCGGCTGATTGATATCGCCACCGCGCAAAAAATAGCCGTGCAGCGAATGACAAGGTTTGTCTTTATCGAGCGTATGCGATGCGGCCATAATTGCTTGCGCCAGCACTTGCCCGCCAAAAATACGACTGCCCACATAATCGTGGCTTTTACCTTCAAAAACATCAGGGCTGACTTCGATAAGCGCGACGGTAGCCAGCAGCTCATCGATCAGTTGCGGATAATCAGACATGACGATAGGTTTCCTTATTTTGATCAATCACGCCAAGCATTGAGATATAAGCACTCAAGGGTCAAGCGTATCAATACGATACGGCTTAAGCCAATGCGGCGTTTTACTTTAAAATAATATGTATAGTAGGTTCATTTTAAAACTGTTATGGCATGACTATTATAGTTTGCGATAAACACCCACATAACGCTGAGAACGCCAAATAAATAGCCAGTAAAATGATTAGCAATCGCTCATTATAAAGCGAAAAGCCAATCATCTTAGCGAATATTAAAGATTTTGACTAGGCAGTCGCCGCCTTACGAGTCGGTTTAACGCTTTATTAGCTTAACAATAATGAGCAAGTAATTATCTAAACAAGTAGCTGTCTAAACAAGCAGCATCTAAGCTCACAAACATAAATAAAAAACGAGATGATTAGACATCTCGCTTTTTATTTGTTTTTATATTATGGCTTTACAGCGACCAACACGCGAATAGAGTCTGGCACCAGCGATAAATTGTCTAGTGCTTGCTCACCTTGGGCTTTTAGCTGCTCTAGGCGTTCAATCTCTTCTGGGCGTACGTTAGGATTAATCGTTTGCAGGTGCTTTAGGCGCTTTATCTCACGTGACCACTGCTGACTAAAACGCGCGCTTGCTTGTTCACCAATGTCTGCTAGCTGCTGACGGGCAATATCTTCGGCTTCATAATAGCGCTGCTCAATCACATCGCCACGTACTTTAATTACTTGGCGGGCGCGGTTTTTATCCAAGCGCTCAATATGCGGCATAATCATATCGCTGCTAATACGCGCGGATAAATCACTACCATGCTCACTGATAAACACACGAATATTTTGCGTCGGCAAGGTAGCAGGCAGATTAAGCAATCTTGGCGCAATCGCTTCAACGCGAAAATTCACTTCTAGCAGCACCATACCTTGTGGAACGGCGGCACTCTTTAGCATCGCAACGGTGGTATTCCCAAAAGTGCTGGTACTTGCTAGCTCATAAATCGCGCGCATCAATGGATGCTCGTGGGTGATAAATTCAATATCTTCACGCTGCAGTGCTTGCTTACGCTCAAAGGTCAAGGTCATGCCGTCTTCATCACCGAGCGGCAGACCGTCGATATAATCGCTAATTTCCGTGCTATCAATCGGCGCAATCACCCATGAACCATCACGTTGGATATTGTGATCGATATTGGCGGAAGCAAAAAAGCGCTCGATAAATTGCGGCAATAGATTGTGTTTATCAAAATTATGCATGGCATCGGCAATACGCCCAGCAACGCGCGGACGGCATGAGTTGTACTCAAGCAAGCGATCGCGACCGGCTTGTAGCTGTGCTTCTAGTCCCAAGCGCGTTTGCTGTGCTTCTTCGATAATCTCCTGCAAAGTGGTGCGGTTAGCGTCGGTATCCGCGCCTTCAAGCAGCGGTTTTAACTCTTGAATATATTGCTCTTGTACGCTTTGCGCCGTTGGAGAAATCTGATTAAACATATTGAGCGCGTCATTATACCAGCGGTACAGTCGCTCTTGCGCCGTCCCTTGTACATACGGTACGTGCAGCATAATTTGCTGTGTCTGCCCGATACGGTCTAGGCGACCGATACGCTGCTCTAAGGTATCTGGATTGGCAGGCAGATCCCACAATATCAGCTGGCTTGCAAACTGGAAGTTACGACCTTCTGAGCCAATCTCTGAGCAGAGTAATATCTGTGCGCCCTCTGAGTCGGCAAAAAACGCCGCCGCTTGGTCACGCTCAAGTAAGGTCATCTGCTCGGTAAAGATGGCGGTTTTAATACCAGCATGCAGACGTAAGACGGCTTCTAAGCTTTCGACCGTCGCCCCACTCCGCGCAATCAGCAGCACTTTTTTATGCTTAAGCTCACCCTTTAAGATATCAATCAACCACGGCACCCGCGGGTCATCTTCTAGCCAGCCACCATCGGGTTGATTTTCTTCGCCCCAAAGCTGCTCGCGCAATTTACCCTTGGTTTGGTAGCTATCGACCCATGCTGCAGGTAGCGACAATGGATACGGCTGGCTGCTACGACCATAAAAACCTTTGACACTCTCACGAGTATTACGGAATAAAATACGTCCCGTACCATGACGGTCAAGGAGTTCATTAAGCGCATAAGTACGCAGTTTTTCGTCGTCATTAATGTTTGCTAATTCATCGATACTAATAGAAAGCAGATGACTCAACGCCGCTATTTGACCGTCGCTTAACGGTTTATCTTCGATTAAAACACTGGCAACAGCGGCGGTTTCAGCAAAGGCTTCTTGGCTATCGATAAACTCATCAAGGTCATCAAAGCGGTCGGGGTCTAATAAACGCAGACGGGCAAAGTGACTTTGGGCACCAAGCTGCTCTGGCGTTGCGGTCAACAACATGACGCCCGGTGTTTCTTCGGCAAAGTCGGCAATGAGGTCATATTTATCATTGCCGACTTGTGCTTCATCCCAATGCAGGTGATGCGCTTCATCGACGACCAATAAATCAAAGCCCGCTTCCATCGCTTGATCGTACAAATCTGGATGGTCAAGCAATAAGTCCATGCCGGCAATGATACATTGCTCAGTCGTAAAGACGTTTTGCTCAGGGTCGTGTTCTTTAATCGCAGCGGTACGTACCAAATCAAACAAGGCAAAGTTTAGGTTAAAACGGCGACGCAGCTCGATCATCCACTGATACTGCAAACTGTCTGGTACAAGAATTAGGACGCGCTCAGCTTTGCCAGTCAGTAGCTGCTGATGAATAATCAGACCTGCTTCAATAGTCTTACCCAAGCCAACTTCGTCAGCAAGCAAGACACGCGGGGCGATACGTTTACCGACTTCATGGGCAATATACAGCTGATGCTCGATGATATCGACACGTGCGCCCATCAAGCCTTTGAGCGGATGACCCGCTAGCGCTGATTGCATACGCAAGATATCTTGACGCAGCTCATACCAATCCCCGCGCTCAATACGACCAGCCAGCAAACGCTCAAGCGGCTTAGCCAGCGTGATATTAGCCGCCAAACGGGTTTCCATAATGCCTTTTTCATGCTCATCAACACTGTATTTGAGCACGCCCATCACTTCTTCAACAGCTGTCACCGTAAAGGTATTACCGGCTTGGTCAGAAATGCTATCGCCTTCTTTGAACACCACGCGCGATAACGGCGCAGAATTTTTGGCGTAGACGCGCGTCTCTTCACTTTGCGGAAATAGGATATGCACACAGCGGTCATCGACGTCGATGACCACACCCAAGCCAAGCTCAGACTCCGTATCAGATAAATAACGTTGACCAACGGCAAATTCGGTGCTGTGCAATGAAGCGATAGAGATAGTCATAAGGCGATGTCTTTTGTACTCAGATGATAAGAAAATAGATAATTAATGAATCAAGCCACAATCACACAAGGATTTAGTCAATTAATAGCTCAAACTCATTAATAAATTGCTGGTCATTGAAGCTATCAGCAACGCCCAACTTGTCAGCTAGGTCGATGGATAAAACAGACCATTATATAACGTTAGCGCCTAGATGAGTGCGTTAACTTGACTTTTCAAGAGCAGTTTTTGGCAAGATTATTGCAATTGTTTGGCAAGAATATTGCAATACTGCGCTTAAGTAACTTTTTAGAAATCCATATATAACGACTCACAAGTAAAGAAAAAGGCTCGCTACTATGCCCTAAACATTGTTATCATAAAATTGTTTCTATATTGTTAATATATGCAATTTAACATTTCTTATTGTTATTGAAGCTATGTTAACCATTACCCCCTTTTAGATTTTCCCAATGATATAAAAAAGTTATTCAAAAAATTTAACTATCAAGTCTTAAAACACAAAATTTCGGCAACCTCCTACTTAATACTGTCCTTTTTAAGACCGTTAAGTAAGCCAAATAGTGTTTTTCATAGTCGTTTAAGTTATGAATTAACCGTAAATACTTTAATACTAGTTATATATCTAGATGTTTAACTAAGTGATAATCTTAAAAACTTTGCCCCAATACTCAAATCCCATTTTCGTAAGGCTTACGTATCACCACATCATCGATTGCTCACAGCAAATAGCATCAGTAGTCTGTATAGACAGTCTGCTTTGAGGTCACGTTTATCCAAGGACAATCCCCTCATGAGTGCCTCCAAAAAAGTTGGCTTTTTTAACCAAGTCAGTACCCAAGTGACGACCATTCTATTTATGGCTTTTGTGGTCGTACTAGCCGTTGTTGTGTATGTTGTTGATAAAGAAGGTCATGAAAAAATTCGCCTTGAATCGGCAAAACTGGTCGCTGAGCGTGGTAATACCGCGGTCAATAGTATCTCAGCCGATATCAATCGCGTGATGCGCAGTGCCCTGTTATTGCAGCAAAGCGCGCAGACTTTGCCGCCACAAGAAGCGATTTTGCAAGCCAGTACCGCCAATGCTTTTGATAAGCGCGATTATAACTTATTAGGTAGTGGCGGCATTTGGCCAGAAAAAGGCGCACTGGGCGCCAATACCGCCACCCATCCATTTTTGATGGTGCGTCAAAACGGCGATTATCAAGCGGTACTCAGCGACCCAAACCCTGCCAATCCTTATTATCAAGAAGACTGGTTTAGCGTTTTGAAATTGCTCAAACCTGAAAGCTGTATTTGGAACCATGTCCGCGCCAGCCAAACCAAAGGCGAGCTGGCGATGAGTTGCGGTGTCGCCATCGAGCGTGACAACCAGTTCTGGGGTGCCAGTACCGTCAACTTTACCCTCAACCAGCTGCAAGAAAACATCGTTAAGCTCAGCGAAAGCTCAGGCTCAGGTTATATTTTACTGCTCGATAACAGTGACAAAGTTATCGCTTCATCTAATCCTGAGCGCTTAAGCTATATCGACGAAGCCACCGGCACACCGCTCGATATCAAGCAAGTTATCAACGCTGACCCTGCTTGGAATCCGGTACTAAACTTCTTGGAGATGCAGCGTAAAGAGACTATCGAGCGCGTTGCCGCTAGCGTATCGCCGCAAGTCCAGCAGGTATTGACCACGCTTGATAAAGCCGAAACCGGTACGTCAAAAGGCTATTATCTCGTCAACTACGCCGCTTATCTAAACAACGGTGAAAATAAGCAAAACGCGATGGATAGCCGCTTATTGCAGAGCTTTGAGTTGGAAAAAGACAGCTACTATAACGGCAGCCAAGCGTAAGTATTTGAGATTCCTGAGACTTATTGGAAACTTATCGTCGTCCAGCCTGACGCTGAAATTAACGCCATCGCTGACAACTTAAGTAAAAATCTGATCAACTGGATTGCCCTCGCGCTACTTATCACCGCGGGTTTGATTTACTTTATGCTCACTTATTTAGCGTTTAAACCATTAAAAGAAACCACCGATAAAATCTCGCAAGCGGAAAACCTGATTAACGATAAGCAATACAATAAGCTAAGCGAGGTTAAATTCGCCGAAGGTCGCAACGAGATTGGGCTGGTAAACGGCTCTATTAATGACCTCCTAGACCGTATCCAATCTAACGAAGGTAAGCTTGCCAATATCAACCAGCAGCTAGAGATTAAAGTTGAAGAGCGTACCGCTGAGCTACAAGAGACGCTAAAAGAGCTGAAAAACTCTCAGCTGCAATTGATTCGTTCAGAAAAAATGGCAACGTTAGGTCAAATGGTCGCAGGTGTTGCTCATGAGGTTAATACGCCATTGTCTTATGTGCAAAACAACCTAGAAATTATCGGTCAGTTGACTGAGCAATACGAAGAGCTGATTGAGTTGGTACAAGGGTTAAAAGCCGTTAAAACTGACGCCGCTACTGATGGCAAAATTGACAAACTATTGGCTGATATCGTCCGTGCGTCGGATGAAATCCAAGAAGATGATTTGTCCACTGAGCTTAAAGAGCTGATTAAAGACTCTCTCTTTGGCGTCGAGCAAATCACCGAGATGGTACTAAACTTACGTAACTTTGCCCGTCTTGATGAGTCAAAAGTGAAAACCATCGATGTGCGCGAATGTATCGAAGCGTCATTGAAAATCGCTGGCAACTCTATCAGACATCAAGAAATTGTCACTGATTTTGCGCCGAACCCTGAGATTAAATGCTCGCCGTCACAGATTAACCAAGTCTTGGTGAACTTGCTTAATAACGCCGCGCAAGCCATGGGCGAAAAACCGGATGGCAAAATCGAAGTGCGCACGCGTTCTGATGAGCGCAATGTCTATATCGATGTCAGCGACAATGGTAAAGGCATGAGCGCCGAGGTGCTTAACCAAATCTTTGAACCGTTCTTTACCACCAAAGGCGCGGGCGAAGGAACCGGTCTTGGGATGGCCATCAGTCAGCAGATTATGGAGCAGCATAATGGCGACATTAAAGCGGTCTCAACCGAAGGCGTTGGCACCACCTTTACCTTAACGCTACCGATTTATAATGATTTAACCGAACAAAGCCTAGCAGCGTAAGCGCTAGGTTCTGTTGTTCGTTTTGTTGTGAGCTCAATTGCTATTTTAATGATTATATAAAGCTATAGCACTATTATTCATCATAAGGATATCATCATGAATGAATTTGACCATGAAATGGAAACCTCTGGCGCTGAGCTAGGGTCTGAAGCGAAACCGAAGTTGGCGTTTATCGACGATGAGCAACGTATTTTACGTTCGATGAAACTGCTGTTTCGTAAAACGCATGACGTGTTTATCACCACCGACCCGACTGAGTATATCGACTATATCAAAAATAACCATGTACACGTGGCGGTCAGCGACCAACGTATGCCTGAGCGCGTGGGTGTCGATATCTTGCGTGAAGTCAAAGAAGTGTCGCCATCTACCATGCGGATTTTATTGACCGGTTATGCTGATTTGAACGCCATTATTGGCTCTATTAACGATGGTGAGATTTATCGTTATTTGACCAAACCTTGTAAATCTGAGGAGCTACTTGCGGTCGTCGGTCGCGCCACCGAAATCGCGTTGACTTATAATCCAGATGAGGACGCGGAGCAATTCGACAGTTCTGGTAAAAAGCAGACACTGTTGGTCATCGATGAAACCGACGAGCTAATTGAACAAATAAGCAAGCAGTTCTCGCATAGCTATAGAGTCCTGCACGCTGAAGGCTTGGAAGAAGCTTACGATTATTTGGCCAATGAAGATATCGGCGTGTGTATTACCGACATCAATGTCAGCGGCGAAAACATCGCGCCGATTATCTTCACCTTAAAACAAGATGCGCCGCACTTGGTGGTCTTGGTACAGACGGAATTTCAGGATGCGGGCTTGCTCATTGATTTGATTAATAAAGGTCAGGTTTATCGCTGCTTACCTAAGCCCATGCGTGCCAGCCTACTTGAGATTAGCGTCAACCGTGCTTTCCAGCATCATGCAAAACTCAAAGCCAGCCCTGAGTTGGTTAAGCGTTATGAAGTGGAGCACGACCCTGAAAACGATGTACGTATTGATTTAAGCAGTCGCGTACGTAGTCTGATTGGCAAATTGCGCAAGCGTTTTTCTTTATAAAACGAAAAACGATATAAGCACAAGAACTCCTGTCGCATAAAATAAAACCTCTATTTCAATTGAAGTAGAGGTTTTTTACTGCACGCTTTTCGATAAGGTTTTTGACGCGTTTTTTGACTAAGCCCGGCAACGTGCTACATTAAGCCAATAACTCTATCAGCCTATTTAAAATGCAAGACCATTTAAAACGTCATCTATTTAAAATATCATCTATTTAAAATAACAATGAGATAAGGAAACATCATGCAAGCGGTTTTTTTAGACAAGGGTACTTTTTCTGACAATGTCGACTTACCAGCACCTGCTGGCGTGACTGACTACATTACTTACGACGATACACCTCAAGAGCTGATTATTGAGCGCTGTCAAGATGCCGATATTATCTTTGCCAATAAAGTCCAAATCAATGCTGACGTCATTGCCAATCTGTCCAAACTTAAGCTTATCCAACTGACCGCCACAGGTATGAATAACGTCGATCAAAATGCCTGTGCTAAGCACAATGTTGCGCTATATAACGTCGCTGGTTACGCGGTCAAAAGCGTGCCCGAGCATACCTTTATGCTGATGCTAACGGCCATGCGCGCAGGCATTCATTATCATGAAAAAGTTGCGGACGGTACGTGGCAAGATGATGGTAATTTCTGCTTGCTCGATATTCCGCTGATAGATTTGGAAGAGAAGACGCTTGGTATTATTGGTGTTGGCACTATTGGTAAACGCGTCACCGACATCGCCCGCGCTTTTGGCATGACAGTATTGTGGGCGGAGCATCAAGGGCGTACGCCGCGTAATGAGGATTATACGGCGTTCGATGAGGTACTGGCGCAGTCTGATGTACTGAGCTTACATTGCCCATTAAATGAGCAAACCAAGCACTTAATTAATAAAGACACCTTAGCGAAAATGGCTAAACAGCCACTGATTGTCAATGTCGCTCGTGGCGGTATTGTCGATAGCCAAGCGCTGACCGATGCCATTAATAACGAGCAAATTATTGGTTATGCCACCGATGTATTTGAGCAAGAGCCGATTGTCAAAGACGACCCTTTATTAACCCTTGCTAAGCATCCGCGGGTGATATTTAGTCCGCATAACGCCTGGGGCAGTAAAAGCGCGCAAGAAACCTTGTGGCAAATCTTAAGCAAACAAGTCTCAGAATTTATCGATAAGCATGAGAAGACAACCACTAATAACACTTAACGACTAAAATTTAACCAATCGTCCTTTATTTTGCGGTATTTAAGCATCACGCGGTCACTCAGATAATTATTGGTGACCCGCCAAGGATAAATATCGCCTTGTTTCGGTAATTGGTGTTGCGCGCGCTGCACATAGCCTGCCGATAGCGCGCCCATGACCGTATCTGGCTGCGCATGCGCCTCGCTATGCGCAGTTTTTGCTTGTGACACTGCCACCTGATAACCGTGCTTATGCATATGGTTGAGAAGCCGCAGCACATACTGACAAGCCAAATCGATTTTGAGCGTCCACGACGCATTGGTATAACCAAATAGCGCCACCATATTTGGCACGCCTTCAACCATCACCGCCTTATACGTCATGCGTTTGCCAATATCAATTGCCTGTCCATCGATATATAGTTTCGCGCCGCCAAGCATTTGCAGCTTTAGCCCCGTTGCGGTCACAACAATATCAGCGTCAAGGTGTTTGCCAGAGTCAAGCATGATGCCAGTTTTGGTAAAGTGGCTGATTTGATCAGTCACGACGGCAGCGCGCTTGCCATGTAATGCCTTAAACAAATCGCTGTCTGGCACAGCACAAAGTCGCTCATCCCACGGATTATAAGTAGGCATAAAATGCGCAATATCAACTCCGCTGCCCTTTAACTCGGTTTTAACGCCACGTTTTAATAAGGCTTTTATCACCTTCGGCGCAAAAACCGCTGCTCGATACGTCCCTTGTTGCATCAACACATTACGCGCGCGCAGTAGCTTATAAGCTTGCGTTTTTGATAACGGCGAAAATTTACCTGCCAGCCAATCAAGCGCATAATCATCGCCCGGTACACTTGCTACATAGGTCGGCGAGCGTTGTAGCATAGTAACGTGCTGCGCGCATTGCTCGCCCGCTTCATCGACCATGGCAGGCAATAGCGTCATCGCCGTCGCCCCACTACCAATTATGACGACTTTTTTATCGTCATAATTCACATTTTGCCAATGCTGCGGATGAATGATTTCACCTTGGAAATCTGCTTCGTTTTCAAAAATAGGACGATAACCTTGCTCATAATCATAGTAGCCTGTAGCACCGACGACAAACTTTGCCGTTAAGGCAAATACCTCGCCACTTACATGGTTTTTTACCGTTGCCGTCCACTGTTGGTTATGGCTTGACCAAGACAGTTGCTGCACCTCATGCTGATAGCGGATATGTTCAGTGATACCAAAATCGCGCGCCGTATCAGCAATATAGTTTTTAATATCGCCGCCTTTTGCCAATACTCGATGGTTCAACCACGGACGAAAGCTATAGCCAAAGGTCAAAGCATCAGAGTCGGAACGAATACCAGGATACGTAAACAAATCCCACGTACCGCCCAAATCCGCGCGTTTTTCTAATACCATAAAGCGCTGGCTAGTTTTTTGCCGCTTTCTTGTTGCTCGCTGTTTTAAGCGACTCGAGCTTTTTTGCCCAAACAGCGCTTTATGCTTTTGCTGCTGCAATCGACATGCCATACCGATACCGGCAATACCAGCGCCGATGATAAGTACTTCACAATCGACGGGGATATTTGAGGCGGATGACCACGCTTTAGGTTTAAAGCGCTGCTTAAGTGCCTGTTTGGCGGCTGTTACATCAAGCATAATACGATCCTTGTTTTTGCATGATTGATTTAAAAATAGCTTATTAGAAAGGAGTTACTAAAAAGGGCATGGACTTTCCCAATCCATCCACGCACCAAGGGTCGGATGTTTAAGGCGCAATTGCTGAGCATGTAAATTAAGCCTCGGCGCAATCGTTAAGGCGTTACCTTCGGCATAAATTGGGTCGCCAATCATCACATGACCGACGTGCACCATATGCACGCGCAGCTGATGACTACGACCGGTCACGGGCTTTAACAGCACGCGAGTAACGGCTTGACCGTTGCATTCTTCATGCGCCAACACCTCATACAGTGTCAATGCATGCTTTGACCAATTATGGTCAACGATATGCCGTGGTTTGGTCGTAGGCTCATAGCGTACCGGCACTGATATCTCGCCTTTGGCACCGACGTTTTGCCACCGACCAAAGACGCGCGCTTGATAGCTTTTTTGCGGCAACCGGTCGATGAATTGCTTACTAATGTGACTTTGCGCGGCGGCATTTTTGGCAAAAATTAGTAGCCCTGAAGTATCCATATCTAGACGATGGATCAACTTTACCGCCGGATTGGCGCGCTCGAGTCGTGCCAACAAACTCACCTTAAGGCTTTTACCATCGACGCTTAACAGTCCGGCGGGCTTATCAACAACCCAAATGTCATCGTCTTCATAGACGGTAATGTCTTGGGCAAATTTTTGAAAAAACGCAAGAGGATAGGCATTTTCTTGAGCGTTTAAGGCATCTATTGCTTCATCGGTAAAAGGCATAAAAATGGGCTACTTGTATCAAAAGGTTGGTGGTTTAAAAATAGATTATTCTAATAAGGCTATAAATGATATCAGGGTTTAGAAATATTAACGGCGCTACACGGTAAACATGCTAGATGTAGAATAATGCCCGCACGAGATTAGGGTGACAGATAAAACATAACCTGTGTCATTATGTGTCGATTTATTGTGCTAATAGTAATTGTTAAACATTTTAACCCGCCTGCATCTGTCAACTTTGAGCAAACATGTTAATATAATGGCAGATTTTCACCACCTCCCAACCATTCTTTAACCACTCATCGCTCGAATATGACAGCCGTATTGTATGATGACTGGTGATAGAAATAATAAAACAAGAGAGATAAATTATGTCAGACCTTATTGTTAATACCACTGATGCAAACTTCGACCAAGACGTCCTACAATCTGATATGCCAGTGCTAGTAGACTTTTGGGCAACTTGGTGTGGTCCTTGTAAAGCCATCGCGCCTATTTTAGAAGATTTGGCGAGCGAGTACCAAGGTAAAGTTAAAATCGTTAAAGTCGACGTCGATAACAACCCGCAAGCAGCGAGCCGTTTTGGTATCCGCAACATCCCAACGCTATTTGTCTTTAAAGATGGCGAAAAAGTCGATTCAGTCATGGGCTTACAGCCAAAAGCTGAACTTGCTAAAGTATTAGATAAACATCTATAAGTACGATTAATAAATGCCAATTAATAATCGCTAAAAGGCGTTTGTTAAAAATAGCGATTCTAAAAAATGCGCTATGCTGTTTATAAAGTTCGTATTGAAAAAGCCATTATCTTTTTGAGCTAATGGCTTTTTTGCTGCTTTTCTGAGCAAAAAGCTGGATATTATAGCTTTTTTGGCAAAAATTATTGACAAGGCTGTCTTGAACGCCGTATAGTCTGCTGACAAGAGAAAACTAATCATTTTCCTAAGTGTCTTGTCGCTATTCTCCTCGTGTTTATCAACAAAAACACAATCGTCATTATAAAACACCACTACTGAACGCAATGACTAAACACAATTACTGATATTGAGTTTTTGACGCAGACTCTTATGTAGACTTCTTTATCTTCACTTTTTATAAACCTGCCTGACTGTCTTGCAAGGCGTTTATAAGCTGGCACGTAAAACAAACAAATCCTACATAAGCCCCAAGCCCTGTGTATATACCCTCTATCGCCCTACACCCTTTGTTTAACCCTTGTCGTGATTTGTGCTGATAATGGCATCTCTCATCTGATCAACTGCTAATGACCTATCTATGAATCTTACTGAACTAAAGAAAAAATCAATCGCTGAGCTACTGGCCATCGCCAAAGAAATGGGCCTTGATAATATGGCGCGTAGCCGTAAACAAGACATTATCTTTGCTATCTTAAAAACCCATGCCCGTAACGGCGAAGCCATCTACGGCGACGGCGTGCTTGAGGTACTTCCTGATGGTTTTGGCTTTTTACGCTCATCAGAGGGCTCTTATTTAGCAGGTCCTGACGACATATATGTCAGCCCCAGCCAAATTCGCCGTTTTAGTCTCAAGACGGGCGACAGTATCGCGGGCACAATTCGTCCGCCAAAGGATTCTGAGCGTTATTTCGCGCTACTAAAGGTTGGCGAAATCAACTTTGATACCCCAGATCGCTCGCGTCATAAGCTGATTTTTGAGAACTTAACGCCATTATTTCCAACTGAGCAATTAAAGCTAGAGCTTGGTAATGGCACCACTGAAGATTTGACTGGTCGTATCATCGACCTGATTGCCCCGATTGGTAAAGGACAGCGCTCGATTATCGTTGCACCGCCAAAAGCCGGTAAAACCATGCTCTTGCAATCTATTGCTCAGTCTATCACCCGTAATAATCCTGAATGCTACCTTATCGTCTTGCTCATTGATGAGCGTCCAGAAGAAGTAACCGAAATGGAGCGCACCGTGCGCGGCGAAGTCGTTGCCTCAACCTTTGATGAGCCACCGCAGCGTCATGTTCAAGTCGCCGAAATGGTCATCGAAAAAGCCAAACGTTTGGTCGAACATAAGCAAGACGTGGTCATTTTGCTTGATTCTATCACCCGTCTTGCCCGTGCTTACAACACCGTTATTCCATCATCGGGTAAAGTATTGACCGGTGGTTTGGATGCCAACGCGCTAGAACGTCCAAAACGCTTTTTTGGCGCGGCGCGTAACGTCGAAGAAGGCGGCAGCTTAACCATTATTGCCAGTGCCTTGATTGATACCGGTAGTAAAATGGACAGTGTTATCTTTGAAGAGTTTAAAGGCACGGGTAACCAAGAAATCACCCTTGAGCGTGACTTAGCCGAAAAACGCGTCTTCCCTGCGATTAATATCAAAAAATCTGGCACCCGCCGCGAAGAGCGCCTACTTGATGAAGATAAACTACGTAAAGTTTGGATATTGCGTAAACTGTTACAACCGATGGATGGTGTCCAAGCGACTGAGTTTTTGCTTGATCGTTTAAAAGAAGCCAAAACTAACGATGAATTCTTTGAGCAAATGAAACGTAAGTCACAAAACTAGACCGTTAGCTCGACTGCTAGATTAAAAAAGGCCACTTTATGTGGTCTTTCTAGTTT
This sequence comes from Psychrobacter sp. SHUES1, assembly GCF_001652315.1. NCBI lineage: Bacteria > Pseudomonadati > Pseudomonadota > Gammaproteobacteria > Moraxellales > Moraxellaceae > Psychrobacter > Psychrobacter sp. SHUES1. Next base: position 41,643 of record NZ_LXWA01000014.1, read on the forward strand.
TGCAATTACGTAATTGCAAAAAACAGTTAGCGGACTATCATTATAAATACAATAACTATAAGCAAAACCCCTACCAATGATACAGCGAAGTAACATAATTTACCGTATATTTGCAAAGCTTAGCGTTTCTACTACGGCTTGATAGAGACAAACAAGCTATTATTAAAAGTAGTACAGACATATTTAGATACATCCTGTATATTGGATTTCAAACTTGATGACTTAATAGGTGATACCATGAAATTTGCTAAAACTTTTGCACTAACTGCGATTGCAAGCTCAGCTTTGATGATGGGCGGTTGTGCTAACAATGGTTATGGTTACAACAGTGGCTTGAGCAACACTGCTAAAGGCGCTACTGCTGGTGCAGCTGCTGGTGCTCTACTTAAAAGTGGCGGCAACAGTAAAGACATCGCTCGCGGTGCAATTGGTGGCGCAGCCATTGGCGGCGCAGGTGCTTATATCCTTGACCAAACTCGTTAATCACTATTCGTTAGCTATGATTAAATCATTATCTTAATTAAGATGATAGATTACATGAGTATTGAAAAAAGATAGCTGACTATTAAAAAGTTAGCAAGAAAAAAGCCTGCAATGGATTTGCAGGCTTTTTTACGTTTATAGGGTAAGCAATACCCAAATATTTTTATAACACAAAACGAACTCTATAACGCGCCGCTAAAAGTATCGCACGCTTGCACATTACCGCTCTCTAAACCACGGGTAAACCACTGCACGCGCTGTTGACTGGTGCCATGAGTAAAATTATCGGGTACCACAGCGCCGCCGCCGGCACGTGCTAAACGATCATCACCAATTTGACCAGCGGCATTGATGGCTTCATCAATATCGCCCGCTTCCAAGAACTGTACGCGCTCTTGATTGCGCTGCGCCCACACGCCTGCAAAACAATCGGCTTGTAACTCTTGCATGACAGACAGTTTGTTAGCCTGCGCGCGTGTCACTTGGCGACTGGCTTCATTGACTTGCTGAGTAATACCAAGCAAAGTCTGCACGTGGTGACCGACCTCATGAGAGATGACATAGGCTTGCGCAAAGTCTCCCGCTTTACCTTGATTTTCACTATCGCCTGAACCTTGTTCATCGCCAGTAATACCCAAACTTTGACGCATCTCTACAAAAAACGACGTATCCAAATATACCGTCTGATCGCCTGGGCAATAAAAAGGCCCTGTGGCGGCGCTGGCACTGCCGCAAGCTGAGGTGACCTGTCCATTAAATAAAATCAATGACGGCTCTTTATAAGTGCTCCCTGCCTCGTTAAATATCTGATGCCAAACTTCCTCTGTATCCGCCAATACGACTTTTACAAAGCGGGTATCACGGTCATCACTAGTGGCAGGTTGGGTAGAAGTATTGCCGCCACCCGTAATCACTTGCCCCGTTTGCAAGGCGGTCATCGGATTAACCCCAAACACCAGCCATAAAATACCAGCAATGATAATACCGCCGATACCGCCACCAATCATTTTGCCGCCGCCACTGGTGGTGCGCACATTCGAACTGCCACGTCTGTCTTGCCACTTCATAATGTTTCTCCTAAAAATCCAATAGCATGCCTATCACTATCGTAGTAAACCCTATTATTTGATTATTAACGTTATAAGATATATGACTCATTCCGTTGATTTTATATTCTAGCTTTCAACCATAATCGCTTCTATATTTTTGCTTTATTTTAATGTCAATTTTATTGATAAATAGCCTATCGATAATCTCAAAATACGCTTAAAATCATAAAAAAAATCCTTTTATCAAAAAAGTGCTAAAACGTCCTGATGTCATTGATTATACGTCGATTAATTTGGCTTGTTGTATTAAAAAGTATATTAAATGAGCAAGTTAAAAGTCGGTTTACAATTTTATTGTTACTTAATTGTACAACCTCTTTCCATGCAGAAAGAAATCATATAGAATGCGTGAAAGCTGAGTAGCTGTAATTAATACTAGTTGAATTCTGGGACATCTCGGATATTCAACCTTTTTTGCTGCTACTGATCATTTCATTTTTCCGGAGAAACCCTATGAAACTTAAATTACTTGCTCTAGCTGGTATCATGACTGCAACTATGGGCCTTACTGCCTGTGATAGCAACAAAGAAAACGCTGCTGAAGATTTATCTGACGCGCAAGAAGAAGTGCAAGACGCTTCTGAAGAACTAAACGAAGCTGCTGCTGAAGGCGAAGCGGTACCTGCAGAAGCTGACGCTGCTGTAGCTGATGCTGAAGCTGACATCGCTGATGCACAAGCGGCTACTGCTACTGACGAAGTTGATGCTGAAGTACCTGTAGACGGTACTACTACTAGCGTTGATGTAGCTAGCGAAACTCCAGCTGTTGACGCTGCTGACGAAGTTGTTGTTGAAGAACCAGCTCAGTAATTTTTATTTTTCATAATAAAAGTACTGCAGTAAAAAAGAGAGCCTATGCTCTCTTTTTTTGTGTCTACTATTTATGTTTTATAAAAAGTAGTATGATATAAAAGCGCCACATAAAAAATGATGGTTATCACAGTAATATATTCAATAGACTGTGATAACCATCATTTTCACTTACTGCCGAGATTATTATTAGTCAAATAAGCGCTCATCCACTTGTTGGCGAAACTTCTGTCCTGTTTTAAAGGTGACGACGCGGCGTGCTGACACGGCAACGGGCTCCCCTGTCTTCGGGTTACGTCCGGGACGGCTGTTTTTATCTTTAAGCTCAAAGTTGCCAAAGCCTGACAGCTTGACCTCTTTGCCATCAATCAAACTCTCTGACAACTCGTCAAAAAAATTCTCCACCAAACAGCGGCCTTCTTGGCGTGTCAGGTTAAGATGACTCATCAAATGCTCAATCATGTCAGATTTGGTTAAGGTGCTCACAGTACGACTCCTATGCTATGTCGTGATGTCGAATATCATGGTTTAGCGGTATGAGAATTAATGTTAGTTATTATAAAGGTTTTTTGTCATCTTTTTCATAAAGTCTGCATGAAAATCCTTTATTAATAACCACTTAACTTTTTTAAGGATGAAAATTTCTATCAGATAATCATTTTTATAAATAGCAAAACGCCATAGCCTCATTTATGCAGAGGCCATAGAGCGTTTTAGATGGTTATATCTTGGTTTTAGCTATCACGCAACTGAGCGGCGTGCTGTTCAGTTAGCGCTTGCACGACTTTATCTGTCGCCGTTTTTACTGCGTCATCAGATAATGTCTGTGCTTTGTCTTGCCATATTAAAGCGAATGCTAAAGAGCGTTGACCAGTCGGTACTTTGTCGCCTTCATACACATCAAATAACCATAAATCTGTCAGCAATTCATCAGCTGCGGCACGAATCGTCGCCTGCAAGGTCTGTAAGCTGATGTCACTATCGACTAAGATGGCGATATCGCGGCGTACGTGCGGGAATTTGCTTGGTGTGGTGATAGCGTGCTGTTCACGTACCAAGGTTAATAATGGCGCCAGTGACAATTGCGCCACCCACGTCGCTGGCAAGTCTAGCTGTTTAGCGGTATTAGGATGGAGTTGACCCAACCAACCGACGTATACCTCATCGATATAGAGCTTAGCACTTTGACCAGGATGTAAGAAGGCAAGCGCACTACGCTCATAGCGGATACGCGCACTGTCGATTTGCGCAGGTAATAACTGCTCAATATCATGCTTAAGATCATAAAAATCTAGCGCACGGTTTTGATACGCTTGCTCATCCCAAACATCGCCGACAGCAACCAACGCAATACTTGGCGTTTGTACCAACTCGCTAATACTTTGACCGACAAAGCTTAAACCCGTTTCAAAGAAACGCACGCGCGGCTGCTGACGATTGAGGTTATATTGCACACAAGGCAATAAGCTTGATAGCAAAGTACGGCGCATCACCGCCAAGTCGCTAGAGATAGGATTGGCCAGTGCCAACACTTCGCCCAGCGCTTTATCATCAAGCAAGGCTTCTATTTTTGCATCACTAAAGCTAAAGCTAATGGCTTCCATATAGCCATTATCGACTAGCGCGAGCTTCATCTCGTGCGTCAAGTCCGCCGTGTCGTCATAATCCATACTGACTTGCAAATGCGGCAAGACGCTTGGAATATTATCATAACCGTAAATACGGGCAATCTCTTCAATCAAGTCCTCGCGGATACTCATATCAAAACGATACGATGGCGGCGTGCAAATCAGCTTATCTGCTTGCTGCTCTACCTCAAAGCCTAATTGAGTCAAAATACGCACCATCACTGCTGGCTCAATCTCAATACCAATGACCTCACGGACTTTAGTAACTGGCAACGTAATCGGCGTACGTGCTGGCAAGTGCTTGCTATTTTCTACTTTTACTATTTGCCCAGCTTGCGAGTTCGTGACACTGGTAATCAAATCAACTGCACGCGCTAGTGCTAACGCTGGCAATTCAAAATCGACACCACGCTCAAAACGTTGTGAGGCATCGGTATGCAAACCAAAACGGCGTGCGCGTGCAGCGATCGCTAATGGATTAAAAAAGGCACTTTCTAGGATAATATTGGTCGTGTTATCAGTAACGCTACTACGCTGACCGCCCATAATTCCGGCAAGTGCCAATGCACCTTTATCATCGGCAATGACCAACTCATCACCCGTTAGAGTAATGGTTTGCTCATTTAATAAAGTAATGGTCTCAGCAGGCTGCGCCAAACGTACTACGATATCGCCTTCAATGGTATCAGCATCAAACGCATGTAGCGGTTGGCCCAGTTCCATCAACACGTAGTTGGTCACGTCAACCAAAAAGTTATGCGAGCGCAGTCCCGATTGGACTAGCGCATCTTGCATCCATTTCGGCGTATCGATACTACGATCAATGTTGCTGATTGATTGGAGTAAATAGCGTGGGCACGCTTCAACCGCGCTTACTGTTACTGCTGGCGTAGTATTTCCAGCACCGTTAGCGTCAGTTGGCACGTTGGCAGGAATCTCAGGCTGCTGCATTGGCAAATCATTAATCACTGATATCTCACGGGCAATACCGCGTACACTAAAGCAATCTCCGCGGTTTGGGGTGATAGAGATATCCAGTATTTGATTGTCTAAACCTAAATACTCACGGATATCCATGCCAATCGGTGCATCACTTGGCAACTCAAGCAGGCCATCGATGCTATCGATTAAATCAATTTCAGAGGCACCGCAGAGCATACCGTTAGAGTCGACACCGCGTAGGTTGCCATTTTTAATTGTAAAGCCTTCTGCGTCGTTAGATGGCAGCACAGCACCAACGGTCGCAACCGGCGCTTTCATACCAACCGTCACATTGGGCGCGCCGCAAACGATTTGTAACGGCTCAGCGGCACCAATATTGACCTGCGTGACGCGCAGTTTATCGGCATCGGGATGCTGCTCGACGCTGATTACCTCACCTACTACCACGCCGCTAAAAGCACGAGCAACCGCAAAGCGATCGTCAATCTCAAGCCCTGCCATTGTAAGCTGTTCGGCCAATTGCTCACTGCTATTGTTGGGGTTTACCCATTGACGTAGCCACTGTTCGCTAATTTTCATAAATATCTCGGATCAGAATTTTATAATAAAGATTTTAGAATAAAGGGTGACGTATTAATAACGACCATCTAGCCAAACTGTTTTAAGAAGCGTACGTCGTTTTGGAAAAACAGGCGCAAATCATCGATACCGTAGTACAGCATGGCAAAGCGCTCAATACCCATGCCAAAAGCAAAGCCGGTGTATTTTTCGCTATCAATACCGCAATTGGTCAGCACCTGTGGGTGTACCATGCCGCAGCCCATGACCTCAAGCCATTTACCATTATCATCGAGAATATCGACTTCAGCAGAAGGCTCGGTAAATGGGAAGAATGAGGGACGGAAACGCACGGTCAGCTCTTTGGCAAAAAATGCTTCTAAGAATTCACTAATCAAGCCTTTTAGCTCGGCAAAGGTGCTCGACTCAGTAACCATCAAGCCTTCTAGCTGATGGAACATCGGCGAATGGGTTTGATCTGAGTCATTACGATAGACGCGGCCTGGGCAAATAATACGAATCGGCGGCTCATTCTTTTCCATGGTGCGAATTTGCACGGGGCTGGTATGAGTACGCAGTAAATAATGCGCATCAAAATAGAAGGTATCATGCATCGCACGGGCTGGATGATGCGATGGGATATTTAGCGCTTCAAAATTATAGTAATCGCTCTCAACTTCAGGGCCGGTCGCAACATTAAAACCCGCTTGGATAAAATACTGCTGCATACGCTGGGTAATCATGGTCACGGGATGCAAATGGCCTTTTTGACCACCGCGCGCAGGCAAGGTGATATCAATGCTCTCGCTGGCAAGCTTGGCGTTTAATGCCGCCACTTCTAGCTCTTGCTGCTGCGCGGTCAACGCATCTTGAATGCGGCTACGCACTTGATGTAACCAGCCGCCGTAAGTTTTTTTATCATCGCTGCCAAGCTTACCCATCTGCTTTGACCAGCCGGTTAATGGGCTCTTTTTACCGGTCAGTTGCACACGTAAATCTTGCAGGGCGCGCACATCGGTTACTTGTAGAACTAACGCTTCAGCAGCACTGGCAAACTCATTTAACTGGGCTTCGTTTAACTCGCTGAGCTCGGTGGACAAGGTCGGTAGCGCCGACAAATCGGTGGTAGCAGCAGGGGTAGTCATAAGACGCATTCTTCCTGATTTAAACGGACTATTAATAATAGTGATTTATAATTGTAGGGATTTGACCAAATATTGCAAACCATTTACCCACTCATTTTCAACCAAAGGCGTGTGATATAAATGGCTTGAATATTTAGACAATAAAAAGTGCAACTTTACTAAAAACGTTTTACATTTTTGCGGTGTAAAATTGGCTGTAAAATAATTTAATATAAAAAAAGCCACCGACCAGCGGTAGCTTTTATTAATATCGTACTATTAATCAATATTATTGCTATCCATTTAAGCAAACACTCAAAAAAGCGGAATACTTAAAGGATAGTTAATATTTAGGCTAATTCCGCTTTTGCTTTTTCAACTAAGGCGGTGAAAGTCGCTGCATCATGCATAGCGATGTCAGCAAGTACGCGACGATCGATAGCAATGTTTGCTTTTTTCAAGCCGTTGATAAGGCGGCTATAGCTTAAGCCGTTTAAGCGTGCACCAGCATTGATACGTGCAATCCAAAGACGACGGAAAGTACGTTTTTTGTTGCGACGGTCACGATATGCATACTGACCAGCTTTGGTCACTGCTTGTACAGCTACGCGATAAACACGTGAACGAGCGCCGTAGTAGCCTTTTGCGCGCTTTAAGATTTTTTTGTGACGGCGATTTGCCTGTACACCACGTTTTACACGGGCCATAAATTACTCCAAGATTTTTTAATCATTATTAAACGAATCACGATGTCATCAAATAATTGATTAATAGACATCGTTATCAAATTGCAAAGTCAAATATTTTTAATAAATTAAAGCTAAATGACGATAGGCTATTAGATGTATGGGCACATACGACGAACTGCTGCTTCGTCAGACTTGTCCACCATCTTTAGACCGCGCAACTGGCGAATACGCTTAGCTGATTTCTTGGTCAAGATATGGCTTTTGAATGCTTGTTTACGCTTAAAACCGTTCGCTGTTTTTTTGAAGCGTTTAGCGGCGCCGCTTCTGGTTTTCATCTTAACTTTCATGATGATTTGCCTCTTTGTCTTTGATAGAACCTGGTCGTCAAATAGTAAAAACGAATAGTCGCTTTAAAAACAAGCACTAAACGGCTATTTGCCTCGAGGTGGGAGGCGCTATTTTAGCAGATAGTACGCTGTTTTGCCAAGGAAAGTTTTAATCGCTACTTTATAGGGTGCGTTAGTTACTATGAAATACACTACGCGCAAAAACGTGCTGCTGTTATAATTGCGCTTTATTTCCTGCGTTAACATATTGAATGTCAGCGGTAGCTGTGTTTAAGTAGAGATTGAGCGCTATTTTTACTACTTTCTTTAATACCGTTTACCCCTTTCTCATTTCTTTTATAAGACGACTGATAGATTATGACTTTACCTGCTTGGCTTGCTGCCGTAAACTTTAATGCTGATGGTTTGATTCCTGCAATTGCACAAGATTATGTGTCAGGGCGTATTTTGATGATGGCGTGGATGAACGCCGAATCCTTACAATTAACCGCGCAAACGCAGACGGCGGTGTACTTTTCGCGTTCGCGTGGCAAGTTATGGCATAAAGGCGAATCTTCTGGGCATACCCAGCGCGTGCATGATATTCGTCTAGATTGCGACGCCGATGTGATTGTCCTTAGCGTCACTCAAGCCGGTGGTATTGCTTGTCATACTGGCCGTGAGTCTTGTTTTTATCAGCGTTTGGATTTGTCAGGGCAAACACCTGAATGGCAAACAGTCGATAAAGTATTAAAAGATCCTGCAGAGATTTATCAGACAAACGCCGCTGCAAAAGCCACGCCTGAAATTAATGAAGCGACTGCGGAAGATATAGACCATGCAGACACCCATCAAAATAACAACCTTGCTACCACTCATTCTATTTTGCAGCAGCTTGATAAAGTATTGGCCGAGCGCAAACAAGCGGATGCTGACAGCTCATATGTAGCCAGCTTATATGCCAAGGGTTTAAATAAAATATTAGAAAAAGTCGGTGAAGAAAGTACCGAGAGCATCATCGCGGCCAAAGACTTAGCCAATTGTGATGAAAATAGCGACAAAGCCCAGTATGACGAAGCGCGTCACGAGCTGATCTATGAGGTCGCTGATGTTTGGTTCCATACTTTAGTGGGCTTGGCATGGTTTGATATAGAATCAGAAGCGGTATTAAATGAGCTAGGCCGACGTTTTGGTCTGTCAGGTATTGATGAAAAAGCAGCGCGCTAGCGTTTTTTAAGCTTAGCCATTACCCTGTTTGATTATTGTTGCTTTCACCTTTTTGTCATAACGGCAGGTTATAATAGTGTGACATGTTACTTCTCATAAGCTGTCGATAGCTTTTGTGTACGACAGCAATATTCTATACACTCAACGTATTCCTATAAAGACTGAAAACCAAGACAGAAGGATAGCATCATGGGTAGTTTTTCCATTACGCATTGGCTGATTTTATTGGTGGTGGTGGTGGTGGTATTTGGCACCTCCAAGCTAAGAAATGCCGGTAAAGATTTGGGCGGCGCGGTCAAAGGTTTTAAAGACGCCGTTAAAGATGAAAATACCGAACATACCAAAAAACAAGTTGTGCTTGACCATGATGGCAATGCGCACACTGAAGAGCGAACAACCACTAAGGTTGATGACAAGCATAATGTATAGCATTTAATAGTGGCATTGGGACATTATGTTTGATATTGGATTTTCAGAATTACTGCTTTTTGGCGTCATCGCCTTAATCGTTTTGGGGCCAGAAAAACTGCCCCAAGCGGCGCGTACGGCTGGGCAGTGGTATGCCAAAATTCGCCGAACCGTCACGACGTTGCAGTCTGAAATCGAAGCGGAACTTGACTTGGCAGAGACGCGGCAGCAAATGCAAAAAGAGCTGGCTAAAATTCGTGAAACTGAAGCTGAAATGCGCCGTGAGATGGCAGAGATGCGCGGCAGTCTGCAAGAATTTGAATCCTCGCAAAACCAGCATCTTAAAGCTGCGCATCGAGTTAATACTGCTAAAGTGGATAGTGATAGCGATAAAATCGACCATGAGAAAGACGATCATTCATTAGTAACGCCAAAAGAATTTGACTACGCTTATGACCGCTATGACTCCGATAAAAAATTAACAGCGCCTGAACTATTAGAATTACGAAACTCAAATAATGATGCTAATCTGAAAACTGATTTCAACGACAATACCCATCAAAAGATCCAAACCGCCATCACCAAACCGTGGGAAAACATGTGGTTTCGTCTTGGCGCTTATGATAAAGCAAGACGTCTGCCGCAGCCGCCCTACCTGCCCAATTATAAAGCCGATACGTTATTAAATAACCATTTAAACAAACCATCGATTAAAGAGTCATCAGTTCAGCAGGCTTCTGCCAAGCAGCAGGAGAATGATTAGTGGGTTTATTTAAGCGTAAAAAAAGCCGTCAAGAAAAAGTAACGGCTACAGACATCGATGCTATTACAGATGCGGCCACAGATGCCGCTGCGCATGATGACTCTGGTGATATCTTAAGCTCAATGGCTGATATGCCGATTACTGAGCATTTGATTGAACTACGCCGACATCTGATCAAGATATGCGTCGCGGTACTGGTGATATTTTTGGCCTTGGTCGGATTTTCACGCGAGCTCTATGACTTTTTATCCGACCCACTGGTTGCCCAGTTGCCCGCCAACTCAACGATGATTGCGACCGATATCACTTCCAACTTTATGGCGCCGATACGTCTGAGTATCTTTGTGGCGGCATTTTTGGCAATGCCCTATATCTTGTATCAAATTTGGTCGTTTGTCGCGCCTGGTTTGTATAAAAAAGAGAAAAAAGTCGCTATTCCTGTACTGATGTCTTCGATATTTTTATTTTATGCGGGCGTAGCGTTTGCTTATTTTATTGTGTTAAAAGGCGTGCTTAAGTTCTTTATCATGTTTGCGCCGCAAAACGTCTTGCCGATGACAGATATCGACAGTTATTTAAGCTTCGCGCTCAAATTATTCATGGTATTTGGGCTTACCTTTGAGATTCCAGTGGTGACTTTACTATTGATATTGGCGGGTGTCGTCTCCATTCAGAGTCTAGAAGATAAACGCCGCTATATTATCGTCGGCTGTTTTGCCGTTGCAGCGGTCGTTACACCGCCTGATGGCGTATCAATGTTGATGCTCGCCATTCCTATGTGGTTATTGTTTGAGCTAGGGTTGTTTTTAGCGAAAGTCTTAATCAAAGAAGAACGCAAACTGACTTTGACAGACGATATAGAGTTGAAGAAAGAATAACTTTACTTATCAGGCACTTATTCAAAAAGCAGCCAACACGCTAATCTGTTAATATAACTTTCTTATTTAAATAGCTTTCTTATTTAAATAGCTTTCTTATTTAAGTCGCTCAGTACTACCCTCATTATTAATGAGTCTCTCACTATCACCGTTATTATCAGCCGTCAGCCATTGTTTATGCAGTGGCTTTTTTACCGCCGCCAATTTTGACCCCATTCTAGTTTTTAGGTAGCTTTATTATGTCCGCATCGATGCCAGCTTATATGAGCGATCCCACTGATGAGCAGCTGAACGCACTAAACATGGCGATGGATCACAAGTCATTTAAAGTGGTTGCCTATGCAGGTGCAGGGAAAACCACAACGCTCAAATTAATTGGTGAGCGTCTGCGCGGTCGCGGTTTATATTTAGCGTTTAACAAAGCCATTGCCAACGATGCGCGGCAAAAATTCCCCGGTCACGTCGATTGTCGGACGTTTCACTCACTGGCCTACCGTCACGTACCACGTGATATTACCGCTAAATTGTCATTACCAAGGTTTTCACCCAAGCGTTTGGGTGATGATTTAGGCTTACAACCCGTGCAAGTGCGTCGGCAAATGGATGGGGTGAATAAATATATTACCCTCACGCCAGCGCGCTTGTCGCGATTTGTCAGTGATGCGGTGAGCAATTTTTGTAGCACTCATGCCAGCTATCCTGCCCCAAGGCATCTTGAATTTCCAAGCTGGCTTGATGAATCAGATAGCGAGCAATTGCGCGAAATCCTCTACCCTGCCGTTGAGCAGCGCTGGTTACAGTCGATTGATGCGCGCCATCCGGCTGGTATCGGCCATGATATTTATCTTAAATTGTGGGCATTATCGAAGCCGAGCATTCCTGCGGACTTTATCTTATTTGATGAAGCACAAGATGCCGATCCATTGATGATGGGGATTTTGACTCAGCAGCCACGGCAGGTGATTTATGTCGGCGACGCCCATCAGCAGATTTATGAGTGGCGCGGCGCGGTCAATGCGATGAAAAAACTGCCGTTGCCGCAAACTTTATTGACCCAATCGTTTCGTTTTGGCGAACCAATTGCCGAGATTGCCAATACCTTGCTTAAAGCTTTACAAGAAGACGTACCATTAAAAGGCAATCCTAATAAGCAATCGTCTACCGAAAAAGGCATGGTGCATAGTAAAAAAGATGCCATTCTTTGCCGTACCAATGCGGCGGCAATGTCGCAATTGCTGACGGGCTTAAAACTTGGTCATCGAGTTGCTCTGCAAGCCGATACTGATCGTATGCTTAAATTTTGTCAGGCAGCCGAAAACTTAAAAAATGGCAAATCGGCGTATGGTGTACCCGAACTGGCGTATTTTTATAATTGGAGTGACGTCCAAGAATACTCTGAAACCAATGAAGGCAGCGACCTTAAAACCTTGGTGAAGTTGGTCGATGACCATGGTACCAATGTGTTGACGCAGGCAGTTAACAGCCTAACCCGTATCGAAAATGCTGATTATGTCATCTCAACCGCGCATAAAGCCAAAGGGCTTGAGTGGGGCAAAGTGCAGCTCGATGATGATTTCTATTATGACGTGACCACCAATGCGGTCAAGATTAGCCCAGAAGAGCTGCGTCTGCTCTACGTTGCGTGTACGCGCGCGCAAAGCAATTTAGATATTCATAATATTAAAGACTTGGTATCAGGATTGCAGACAGGCAAAAAGGTCATTTTTGGTAATACTTAATCTGCCCGTCTATCTCTCACCTCATCGCCTTTGCCAACCTCATTTCATAATATTGACTATCCGATCATGAATCATAATCAACAACTTCAAGCACGCCAAAACACCATACAGCAATTATTTGCCAATCCTGTTCGCCTGCTTGCGCCTATGGAAGGTTTGACCGATCCATTGATGCGCCAAATCCTCACCCAAATTGCGTCAGACTTGGGTCGTCCTTATGATTGGTCGGTCAGTGAGTTTATTCGCGTCACCCAAACTGTCTTGCCAGCACACGTTTTTTATAAATACGTGCCAGAGTTGCATCATGATGCCAAAACCATATCTGGTACACCGATTCATATTCAGCTACTTGGTAGTGACGCGCAATTGATGGCAGAAAATGCCGCTTATGCTGCCGAGCTTGGTGCGCCTGCGATTGATATCAACTTTGGTTGTCCGGCTAAAACGGTTAACAGCCATCGTGGTGGTTCGGTGCTACTTGATGAGCCTGAGGTGATGCATGAGATTATCAGCGCCGTACGCCGAGCCGTACCCGCTCATCTTCCCGTATCCGCAAAGATTCGCTTGGGCTATACCGATACGAGTCGCATGGATGATATCAAAGCAGCGATTGCTGCGAGCGGCGCTGATTGGTTAACCATTCATGCGCGTACCAAAACCCAAGGCTATAAGCCTCCCGCTTATTGGGATAAAATCCAAAATTTTAATACGCTTGCTATACCAGTGATTGCCAATGGTGAGATTTGGAATAGTGAGCACGCACAAAACTGTATGGGACAGTCAGGAACCCAGCATCTGATGCTTGGTCGCGGCGCCGTCACCCGTCCTGATTTGATTGCCAAGATTGATGCCGATAATAATGACACAAAAACACTGACAGCCTTAGCATGGCAAGATTTAATTACCCATCAGATTAAGTTTTTAGAGGGTGCGGCGAAAAACGATGTGGTGTTGGTTGGACGTTATAAACAGTGGCTTGGTATGCTAACCAAGGGTTACTCTGAGGCGCAAACCTTGTGGGAAAGTATCAAACGAGAAAAAAATAAAGCGGTGATTATCGCGGCGCTGCAAAATAGCACATGCGAATAATCAGCGCTTTATGAGCGATATTGTGAAGGTGTTAAAAATTAGAATATCAAAGACTTACAGCAGCAATAAGCTAAAAACTGACCCGAATTGCTAAGTAAAATAACATCAATGAGCAAGCCATCGAAAGCACCCAAAGAATAGAGCGAAAGGTGGCTAAATTGGTAATATAAGCCACGCAAAACCCAATACGAATCAGCACATATAGCCAAGCGATGGTATTAATAATTAATTGCGGTACAAAAAACAGCATCGCAACCAACATTGCTGCCAAAAATATAGGCAAGGTTTCATAACTGTTTTGCTGGGCAGCATTGGCCCGCGCGGCAGCTCCCGTCGTCCCTTGTAAGAAATCACGCGGATGGGCATTGTCAGCCAAATTAAAACCGCCAAGCGCTTTTGCTGTCAGCGCCATCGCCAGTGGCAGCAGACTTGCCACCACCATCGCCCAAATAGCCGCTGCGGCACTATCGGGAATCAACCCAAAGAATAGACTCATCAGTATACTTGCCCCTATCCTGCAATCACTTCAAAATCGTGAGTCACATTGACGCCGCCCTGCACCAGCATCCGGCTGGCTGAGCAATATTTTTCGGCCGACAGTTTGATGGCTTTTTCTACTTGGCTTTCTTTGACTTCTTGTCCGGTCACGATGAAATGCATATGAATGTCAGTATAAACTGCTGGAATAGTCTCAGCCCGCTGAGCGGTCAGCTCACAACGTACGTCGGTCACTTGTTGGCGCGACTTTTGTAAAATTGCCACCACATCGTAGCTGGCACAGCCACCAAGTCCTAATAAAATTAGCTCCATAGGACTGGCGCCCTTTTCTTTATCAGCATCGATTTGGACGTTATGTCCTGATGGCGATACGCCCATAAAGGCTTTATTTTCTTGCCACGTGACGCTTGCTTTTGACTCTGACATCTTAGATATTCCTTGTTTTAATTACTACGATTTTGAATGCGCATGCTTCTTAATTCATATGCTTTTTAATTTGACATGAATTTTCATTTGAATAGTAACGGTTTCTTATTTTTTGAAATACAATCTCTTTTTAAAAAACACTGTCTTTTGTTAGTGTAGCATAAGCAAAAACCAGTTTTATGACGCCCTTTCCTTGTTTGCCTTTTCTTGCTTACCTTTTATAAACTGCTACCTTATTTATGCTTTAACAATAATATTCGATATTTAAGTATTTATACACCTATCGTTACCGCGACTTATCATTATTAAAAAAATCCGCGGAATTTACTAACAAAAGTGTGCTTATAACTGATTGATTTTAAAGTATTAATCTTGTGAAACATTTTATAGCAAAATACTGTTACACATTTTGGTTGTTTCTTGGTTTAATAACGGTAATGAATCTTATTTTGTCATAGTACTGATGGTCATCACCCTATAATAACTATGATTGCTGTCGTTGTACCTTGTCGAAATAAGCTATTTTTAAATAATTTAAAAGGGTTTAGTCATGATAGATGCAGACGGCTTTCGCGCCAATGTCGGCATCATCTTGGCAAATACACAAGGGCAAGTTCTGTGGGCAAAACGTATTGGTCACAACGCTTGGCAGTTCCCTCAAGGCGGCATCGACCGCGGGGAGACGCCGATGGATGCGATGTATCGCGAGCTCTGGGAAGAGGTCGGTTTACATCCGCGTCATGTGGATCTACTGGCGGTCACGCAAGATTGGTTGCGTTATCGTTTGCCAAAACGCTATGTGCGTCATGGGCAGTATCCTTTGTGTATTGGGCAAAAACAAAAATGGTTTTTGCTGCGCTTAGATGAGCCGAATACTCAACATATCCGCTTTGATGAGGGTAAACCAGAATTTGACCATTGGCAATGGGTCAGCTACTGGTATCCACTCGGACAAGTGATTCATTTTAAACGCGGGGTATATCGTCGCGCCTTGCAAGAATTGGTGCGCGAACTACCGCTTAAACAAGAACTGATTATTCCAGAACAAAACAACCATTTGTTGGTGGAATAAGTATTCAAACAGAAAACAAATTCCCCTATTGATAGCTATTATTCATAGGGGAATTTTTTTATATTAAATTTGCCTATGCTGGCATTCACGGCTAATAAGCGCTGCTTTGATTTTTTTGTCTGTCCTATCTTCTTTACGTAAGGTTAAAATACTTTGCGTCCGCGTTCCATAGCTTGGCATGGCTGTTTTATTCATACTACTCAAATCAGCAGACTCAATATAAATAGAGGACAGTGCGCGCTCAATCTGCTTAGCGACACCTGTTTCGGGTAATTTATTTTCTGGCGCTGGCGTGTTATCCGACATCACGGCAAACGCCGCTGCTTGCCAGTAGTCAAGGGCGCTGTTCTCGCTAATCAATGGCAACACCTCTTGGCGTAACCGACCGCGTAGGCGTTCGGTTTTAAACCACGCTTCTTCTTGCTGACCATTGGATATTACGTACAATCCTGTATATAACGGCGTCGGTGCATGACCACGATTATTGACAATGACCGCTTGCGCCGTATCGCCAATAACAAGGTTAAAACCTGCGTAATCTTGCAAACTGATTTGCCGAGCAAATTCCAATGGGTTTAAAGTGCTGGTCAAAAAATCGGTGACCAATTCGCCACGTGAGCGTTCGTCATTACTTGCTTGTACGCCATCACGAAAATTTAATACCGCCGCCCAACGTCCGTTTTGCTCGTAAAAATCGCCCTGTTGCTGTTGATGTATGCCAAGCCATGTGCCGCCACTTTGCTTATCGCGCCCTGCATAAATAGGCTTATCCTCCCATTGATGCAGCGGATCTGTTGGACGCTGTAAAAACTCATCACGGTTGGACAGTAAAACCAACGGCAACTCATCAAATAACTGCCAAGCAATGGCGACGATACACATAGTTTTCCTTGATATAAATATTAAATTATTAGCGCTTAGTTGGTATTCAGCTTTTTATCAGCAGGGTAGCTGATTTGATATGTTGATTGCAGCACTTGTGATTGCTTACTTGGCAAATCAAACTCCCAAGCGACCATCCCTTTACTATCATTCCAGTCTTTTTGGCTAATCGCTGGGATATGCGCCGCCATGACTTTAATACTATCGTCGCTGCTCACCGGCTCAGCACTTAACACCTGCAAGCGCACGCTGCGATTGTGCTGATTGGTAAATTGATAGGCCTGAGTAATGGTTTTAGTTTGCTGACGGTTAAATACGCCTCTATCACCTTGTTTATTCTCGTCGGTCAGCTGCTTGACCAGCAAACTTGGATCAATACCGAAGCCAATACCCTGCTCTTTTAGGGTTTGATAATTATAGCGCGACTGTCCGACATAGTTATTATCGCGATATAGCTGCAGTGAGCCATCTGCCCAAGTAGGCGTCAAGAATGGCGCGGATGCATACCAATAAGCGGCGGTCTCGGCACTTGGTGTGCTGCGTAGCCAAAGTTTGCTAGTGCCAGACTGCTCATCGATGACCGTACGTACGCGCCGACCATCACTAGGAATACTGACCCGCTGCGGCAAGCGATATTCGGTGATGCCGTTTTTGTTTTGGCTGCTTACCGCAAAGCTCGGTAGCGGCGGCATATTTCCAGTACCGCTATAGCTATCACTATCTACGACGAGCACAGGAGACGCTTCCATCTCCATCATCGGCGCTGCATAACGAGACAATTTGGCTTGTTGCTGCTCTTCATATAATGACAAGCGCTCAACGCGTGGCAGCTGACTGGTAGTCGTTTGATTGGGATTTACGCTACTTAAAATAACAGGCACGTTGTTCCAATTCTCGCCAGTTTGTTGAGCGATGATGGCAGAAGCGGTAATATTCAGCTGCTTACTGTCGGTATTTAAGCGCGCTTGATAGGTCGGCTCCCAACTGGCGCCGCGCACTTGATAATGCAGTTTAACCGTACTTGGCGTGCGACTGGCGGTGCGAACACTAACTTGGGTCACGCTATTCTGTTTTGAGGTCGTACTACCCGCCAGCAGCTGATTGAGCGCATCTTTCGCTTGTGCCTCGCGCTGCTGTAGCTCGACAATCTTTTTATTAATATTGGCCGCTTGTGTCTCTAAATCACGGGCGTTATTGGCCAATGTGCCAGCCGTATTAATTTGCGTCACTTTGGTCAAATTTTGCAGATAGGCTTTGGTTAAGCGTGCTGCTTCTAATTCAGCGCTGATATCGGCAAGAGTGTTTTTCTGGACTTGTACTTTGGCGTCGCCTTGATATTGGCCATATTGACATTGCGCCGCTTGCTCAGCGCTCAAGGTTTCGATACTGACTTCACCGACATTAACATTACCTAGTGCTTGTACGCTAATGCTATCAGCGTCAATGTTCGGCGATAAACAAGAAAAGACCAGCGTTTGCTCGCCACTGCCATTGATTGGCAAGGTACGTGTGACGCTGGCTAAGCCTTGATAAATAGTAATATTTTCAATATTACTCAGCGCTGCTTGGGCATTAATAGGAATCCATAGCGTCAAACTTGAAGCCATGATGCCGAGCAAGGATAATGTTGGTAAAGGCAACTGCATAAGGATTCCTTAGAAATTGAAGCACTTTTTTTCATCTTATCGGTTTTTGCTCCGATTTGCTATTGATTCCATGTGCCATTCCCTTATCCATTTATATATTGATAAACTTATCATAGTATTCGCAACGGATGAATTTTGCTATTATGGGCCACATTCCATTATCAATAATATGATGCCTTTATGATGATTCATCCTCAGTTCGACCCCGTAGCGCTGTCCTTGGGGCCAGTAGAAGTGCACTGGTATGGTTTAATGTACTTATTGGCCTTTGCCGCCGCTTATGGTCTTGCATGGTATCGCAGTAGCAAACGCGATGGCTGGACCACCGATATGGTGTCTGATTTGGTCTTTTTTGGTGCCCTTGGTGTCATTTTGGGTGGCCGTATCGGCTATGTATTGTTTTATCAATTTGGTGAATTGCTACAAAATCCTGCGTATCTGTTTAGGGTATGGGAAGGCGGCATGTCGTTTCACGGCGGCATGATTGGTGTTTTGTTAGGCATGTTATATTTTGCCCGTAAATATAAAAAGACCCCTTTTCAGGTGCTCGATTTTATTATTCCCTGTGTACCAACGGGTCTGCTGTTTGGGCGTATCGGCAACTACATCAACGGCGAGCTTTGGGGACGCGTTTCAGACGGTGGCTATAATTGGCTGACTTACTTCCCACAAGCCGCAGCATTTGATGCGCAGCAATTACAAACCAACCCTGAATTACAATCGCTAATGCTTGAGGTCAATGGGCAGTATTTATTGCCGCGTCACCCATCACAGCTCTACGAAGCCCTAGCTGAAGGTCTGCTGCTCTTTATCTTTTTATGGTGGTATTCCTCAAAGCCGCGTCCACGTATGGCCGTCTCTGCCTTATTTTTATTAGGTTACGGTATTAGCCGCTTTATCATCGAATTCTTCCGTCAGCCAGATGTTGACCAAGGATTTATTTTACTCGGCTGGATGACCAAAGGCCAAATACTGAGCGCGCCAATGATTATTATTGGTCTCATCATGCTGATTTATGCTTATAAGCGTGGCATCTATGATTGGGGTAAGCAGTCGGCTTATTAAGCCTTATTGAGTATCCACTACCCTATTAAAGACTATAGTGAGCATGATATTAAGGACCAGATTTTTAATAATGATGTTTTTAAAAACTGTATTTTAAGAAATAATTTAAAGAAACGTTTTAACAGCGTAAAAGAGTACCTTTATGACCAGTAGTTACCATAACAGTAAAAATGAGCAAGCCTATTTAGACTTGCTAAAACATGTCATGACGAATGGCACTGAAAAAGGCGATCGTACTGGCACTGGTACGCTAAGCCACTTTGGTGCGCAGCTACGTTTTGACTTAGCCGATGGATTTCCCTTATTAACCACCAAAAAAGTCCATTTTAAATCGATCGTTTATGAGCTCTTTTGGTTTTTAAGTGGCAGTACCCACGTTGATTATCTGCAAGAAAATAACGTGCGTATCTGGAACGAATGGGCGACCGCTGACCAAACCGCGCGCTTTAACCGTCCTGCTGGCGACTTGGGTCCCATTTATGGTCATCAATGGCGCAATTATGGCGCCACCAAGCGGAAAGACGGCAGTTATGAGAACGATGGCGTCGATCAAATCACTGACGTGATTGAACAAATAAAGACCAATCCCAACTCGCGCCGCTTAATCGTCTCTGGTTGGAATCCAAAGGAAGCCGATCAAGTTGCCCTGCCGCCTTGCCATACCTTATTTCAGTTCTTTGTCGCAGACAATAAACTGTCCTGCCAGCTTTATCAGCGCTCAGCGGATTTATTCCTCGGTGTGCCATTTAATATCGCTAGCTACGCTTTGCTTACCCATATGGTGGCGCAAGTATGCGGTTTAGAAGTCGGCGAATTTGTTTGGACGGGCGGCGATTGTCATATTTACCAAAACCATCGTGAGCAAGTTGAATTGCAGTTGACGCGCTCGCTATATGAGCTACCAACCTTAACCCTAAACCCTGACATCAAAGATATTTTTGCCTTTAGCTTTGACGATATCAGCGTTGAAGGTTATGAGTCGCATCCAGCTATTAAAGCCAAGGTTGCTGTTTAAACTTTACTTTTAAAAGACCATAAAAAGGATAGGTTATGAGCTATGCCAATACCGAAGTTGCCCAAATCGCGGCTATCAGTCGCAATCGCTGTATCGGCAAAGGGAATGATCTGCCGTGGCATATCTCAGCTGACTTGCAGCATTTCAAAAATATGACGACCAAACAAAGTGACGGCACGATACAAGGTATCGTCATCATGGGTCGTAAAACCTTTGAGTCGATGGGCAGCAAGCCGCTACCAAAACGTATCAGCTTTATTATCACGACCCAACTAGACTACGCAGAGCAAAATAACTTGGTCGGTAGTGAAAAAGCGTATGTGATGCATAATTTAGACGATGCGCTGACACAAGCGGCCAGCCTTGCTCATGGTGCGCACCTTGATACCATTTGGGTGATTGGCGGCGAGCGGGTCTTTAGTGAGGCGATGATGTATACCGACCGCATCGAGCTGACGCATGTCGATACTGATATTAAAGATGGCGATGCCTTTTATCCCGAACTGCCAAATGAGTTTGTAGCCGCAGCAGAATCTGAGCAAAAACACGATGAAAAAAGTGGCTTAGATTTTAGGTTTGTGACTTATAAAAGGGAAAATACCGAATAATAATTGTAGTTTATTAAAATAAAAAAAGCTGTCCTAGATAATTCTAAGACAGCTTTTTTTATTGTTGGGCTTTATGAGCACAAACTTAAATTTACCCCATACTGCTTAAACTACTCATGCAGCACTTTATAAATCGTTTTCGCTAATACCGGACCAATCCCCTGCACGCCAGCCAGCTCTTGCTGCGACGCACCAAGCAATTGCTGCATACCGCCAAAGTGATTAAGCAGGTCACGGCGACGCTTTTCACCCAGCCCCGGTATGACTTCTAGCACCGATGAGGAACGGCGTTTATCGCGCTTTTTACGGTGCGCGGTAATAGCAAACCGATGCGCTTCATCGCGAATATGCATCAATAAATGCAGCGCTTTGCTATCCATCGGCAAATCAAGCGGCTCATGATCGATAAAGTGCAATACTTCCAAGCCTGCTTTACGCCCTTCACCCTTTGCTACACTAATGAGCAACGTATCATTAAGAATTCCCAACTCTGTGAGTACTTCTTTAGCAATACCAAGTTGACCTTTACCACCATCAATCAGCAATAAATCCGGCAATGGCTGCTTCTTATAACGCCGCGTCAGCACTTGCTTCATCGCCGCATAGTCATCACCACCTTGAATATCATGAATCGCATACTGACGATAATCACGGCGACGCGAACCACCTTGGTCAAAGACCACGCAGCTACCGATGGTCGCCTCGCCCATGGTATGCGAGATATCAAAACACTCGATACGGTCAATGGTTCTATCGGTGACATCAGCTAAAACGTCTTTCAGTGCCCCAAAGCGGGCATGCAATTCTAGATAATCGCCGAGCTTGGTTTTTAGGGCATTATTGGCATTGAGTTTGGCCAAATCTAACCATTCAGCGCGGTGCTCGCGAACGTTGGTTTTAATGACCGTCTTACTGCCAAAGTGGGTTATCAATGCTTCACTAACAGCTGTTTGATCCGGCAGCTCATGGCTGAGTATAATCTCAGCTGGCAAATCATCGGTTACTTGAAAATAAAACGAAGTAATAAATGCCGATAAATTATCGGCAAGTGGCTCACTGCTATCGATATCGGGAAAATAGTTTTTACCGCCAAGCACACGCCCGCCGCGCACAGTCAGCACATTGACACAGGTCATGCCCGCCTGACTGGCAATCGCAATCACATCCGCCTCACCTTCTACGGTATAGACGGCTTGCTTCGCTTGGACTTCGCGCAGCATAGAGAGCTGATCACGATAAAAGACCGCCTTTTCAAAGTCTAAGGCTTCCGCTGCGCTCTCCATTTTTTTAATTAACGTCTGATGAATGTCACTCGAATCACCTTTTAAAAATCGAATGGTATTATTGACGTCCTCGGCGTATTCTTCTGGCGATACCAAACCCACGCAGGGCGCACGGCAACGCTTAATCTGATACTCAAGGCACGGGCGCTTACGCTGTTTAAAAAAAGTATTGGTACATTGGCGCATCTGGAACATTTTTTGCATCAGCACCAACGTCTCTTTCGCCGCATGTGCCGACGGAAACGGCCCAAAAAAACGACCTTTTTGATGATTGCCCTTACCGCGCCCATAAGCCAATCTTGGATAGGGCTTATCCGCTGAGATAAACACATAAAGGTAAGATTTATCATCGCGCAGTAACACATTATAAGGCGGACGATGCTCTTTAATCAGGTTTTGCTCGAGTAATAGCGCCTCAGTTTCGCTACGAGTAATAATGGTTTCGATATTATGAATCCGCGCCACCAATGCCCGCGTTTTTGGATGGTCAATGGTCTTAGCAAAGTAACTGTTGACACGACTTTTCAGCGATTTGGCTTTGCCAACATAGAGAATATCGCCATTTTTACCCAGCATTTTATACACCCCTGGCAGATTTGGCAGGCGCTGGATTAAATGCTTTAGGCGGGCTTTTTTATCGTCGACGGGACTCGATGCGGAGACATTGACCATAGAATTTTTGACTCTTAAATTAGGGCTTTAACGTTAGTACAGAGTAAAAACAGCACACTGTAAAAACGTAAGTAATATCATATTTATGGGGCAACAGCGGGCATTTTGCAAGCCTAAAATTGGCTTAACCAAAGTCATAAAAAAAGCCAGCATCGAGGCTGGCTTTTTATGGAAAACGTTAAAAATCTAGTGACGGAAGTTTGGCAAAAGCGCTGGAATACCGGGCAACATGCCGACGATAGCCATCACTGTGGTTAAAATGACAAAGGTCACCACAGGAATAATCCAGCGACTCATTTTTGTTAAGCTGGCACTGCGCTCTTTTGAACCAATCAAGCCTAAGTTATCCAGTACCAAAGTAATCGACCAACCAAAGGCTGGATTGACCAAGGCAGAAGCAAAGACGACAATCGCCGCAGACTGCGTGGTTTTACCTTCGCGGGTCATCTCCATGCCCGCTTCAAGTAGCGGGATAAAGACACCAACAATCAATGCCACACACATTACCGGCTCCCAAATGGCTAAATCCATGGGGTAACCCCAAACACCAGCAATAATACAGAATAATCCCGTTAATACCGCACCGGCTGGAATAGGACGCTTCGCAATTGCCGCTGGTACAATATAGGTGCCCCATGAAGAAGCGAAGTTAGCACCGCCAAGCACAGAGCCTGCCACCTGACGAATAGAGGCGCTGGTCATGGTATCATCAATATCCATCAGCACGCGCTCAGTACGTTTTGGATAGCTTATTTTTTGAAAGACTTGATGACCTAAAAAATCCGGCGACCACATAGCAACGGCCAACACCGCAAATGGCAACACCACGATAAAGCTTTCGACAGTCGGCAAGCCTAACATCCAACCAGTATTTTCGCCCCACCAATACATTGGATTCATATTTGGTAGGCCGGGTGCGGTTTTAAAGGTAAAAGGCGCGCCCATCGCAAAGGCAACACCGCCACCTAACAAACAACTGAGTGGCACTGCAAGCCAGCGTTTTTGATAATTCTCTAATAGTGCATATAAGATAATCGTCAGTAGAATCACCACAAAGGCAATATGTGACATGCCAATGCCCTCTGCCCAAGCAAATAGGTTTTTGACTTGGGAGGTGGTGCCGATAAAGCCCAAATACAGCAGTAGGCCGCCGCACACGCCTTTACTGGTCAAGTTCGCTAGCAGACTGCCGCCTTTACTAATGGCAAGTAGCAAACCAAAAGCACCGATTAGTAGACCAAAGGCCATCGGATGACCACCCGCGGCAACGACGATAGGAATCAGTGGAATCAGTGGGCCGTGCGTACCAGCAAGGTTAGCAGTCGGTAGCAGGAAGCCTGAGAATAAAATCACAAAAAATGCCACGATAAGCAATTCATAACGCACGTTTTCTAGCACAAAGGCATCGCCCAAACCAAGCGGACCAGCAAAGGTTGCAGCAATGGCGCCCACCATCACCACTTTACCGATGGTCGCTGCCATTGCCGGAATCGTATCTTCATACTCAAAACGATAATCGCGGAACGGCAAATTAGCACGCCAACGTTTTGGTTGCATGATTTGCAGTTCATGATTGAGGTAGGCATTACGATTTTTAAAGCTAGCGCTGGGCTTATGTAACTCTACATAGCTGCTTTGCAAATCGTCATTATCAGAAGAGATTGGTTGCTGCGGGTTGCGCCCTGAGGTGGGAAGCTGTGTACCACTCATCACATTTCCTTATGTCAACTGAGGTTTGAGCGGCGTTATTATCCTAATATCGAGTAAATATTAAACCGCCCAAAACAAAATCCCGCTATTGTAAGACATCGTTAAAGATAATGCGAGACTTTCGCCATTAAAAGATACTACCCGCATCGTTATGAAAAATATTTTTTATGACTCAATCGTTCACACTTAGAAAATGGTAATGAATGCAAACAAGATAATGGCTTTATCGTCGCATTTGCCGTTTCGTTACGCTTTAAAACTGGCGAGCTTCATGGTTTTTCACTATGATAAATATCTTTTTATGACTCATTGCTTGAAAACTTACCTTATAAGCAACAATCCTTGCAGTCATACTTAACTTAATACAATAAAAATAACTCATACCATCAGACTAGCAATATCTAAAAAGGGAATAGGAAATATTGATGAATTTACTGCCTAAAAGACTTGAAACGCTTAAACGTAACGCGAAAAAAAATATCATGCCATTACTGACGCCCTACTTGCTTAAACTGCGTATCAACACTTATGCGCCCTACATCGGCGCTGGTATCAAGATTGAACACATGAATTTAGATCAAGGTTTATGCGTGGTCAGCATGGGCTTAAATAATTTAAACAAAAACATCGTCGGCACCCAGTTTGGGGGCAGCTTATACTCGATGGTAGATCCGTTTTATATGCTGATGCTTATGCACCAATTGGGCAGCAGCTACGTAGTATGGGATAAAAGCTCACATATTGAATTTATCGCGCCGGGTAAGAGCAAAGTCACCGCAAGGATCAAGGTTAGCAGTGCTGAAGTAATCGCTATTCAAGAGTTGGCAAAGGATGGCGAGCCCGTCTTTCGTGAATACAGCGTCGATATCGTCGATGAGCAACAAAAAGTCGTCGCTACTGTTACTAAGACTCTTTATATTCGACTGCGTAAGTACAGTAAGTCTAAAGACCAAACCAGCCGCGTAGACAATATTGAGACCTAAAACATTGAAAGCCAACATGTCACGCAAATCTTTAATGAAAACAGCATGAAAGCAGCAATTAAAGCCTAAATAAAAGCGGCAGAAACAAAAACCCCAATCTGGCATAAGCACAGATTGGGGTTTTGTCTTTTTTGGTATGGCCCGCTTATTTATAAATAAACCTATGAATAAGGGCTTGTATCTACTTTCGCCTTGCCAAGCATCAAGCGTCCAATCAGACGACTAAGCGCAGCAAAGCAAACTGGTTCTTAAATACCAGGAGCAGTATCAACTGCTTTAGGTACGCCAGCGTCAGTTTTTTTGTTTGCAGCTGGACGAGCACCAAGTTTTTCGCGGATACGGGCTGATTTACCAGAACGCTCACGTAAGTAGTATAGTTTCGCACGGCGAACTGCGCCACGGCGTTTCACTTCGATGCTATCAATGATTGGTGAATGCAATTGGAATGCACGTTCTACACCAACACCGCTTGAGATTTTACGTACGGTAAACGCTGAGTTTAGACCGCGGTTACGCTTAGCAATTACAACGCCTTCAAAAGCCTGTAAACGCTCACGCTCACCTTCACGTACTTTTACTTGAACCACAACGGTATCGCCGGGTGCAAAGCTTGGGCGCTCAATCAATTGCGCATTTTCGATGACCTGAACCAATGGATGCTTGTTGCTCATGAGAGTTATCTCCTCACATTAGATAATAGAGGCTTGACGCATATCACCTGTTTGTAATAATGAATCATAGCTATTATTAATATCTTGGATTAATAATAACTACAACGTAAATGGGTTATGACCAACGGCCATGATGCTATGACACGTTTTATTGTTGCTCAAAATATTATTGCTTAACTGTTTATGTTTTTAACCGCTATTAACGCTATTTTTTATCTGCTTTTGCCAATGCTTTGAGCCACTTTGCTTGCTCGACCGTTGGCGTAAACGCTTGCCATAAATCTGGACGCCGCGCTTGCGTACGTTCGACCTGTTGGCTAAAGCGCCACTTAGCGATATTGCTATGATGACCTGAAAGTAGAACTTCAGGGACCGCCAACCCAGCAAATTCATGCGGCTTGGTATAGTGCGGACAATCAAGCAAACCATCGACAAACGAGTCTTGCTCAGCGGATTTATCATCACCCATAATATCAGGCAGACGACGTATCACACTATCCATGAGCACCATTGCTGGTAGCTCGCCACCGGTCAACACATAATCACCAAGTGATATTTCCATATCGACATACTGCGTCAGTAAGCGCTCATCAATACCTTCGTAACGACCACATAATAAAATCATGCCGTCATACTCAGTCATGCTGACCACCCTACTCTCGCTCAGCGTCTGTCCTTGTGGTGACATATAAATCACCGGACAGTGCGCACTGTCGACACGGCAACCGTGCTGACGGGCACGCAGGCGGGCATCCTCAATCGCTTGGGATAATGGCTCAGCCATCATCACCATGCCAGGGCCGCCACCATACGGGCGCTCATCAATACGGCGATAATTATCCGTGGTATAATCACGTGGATTGATGCATTCAATCGTGACTTGCTCCTGAGTGACTGCCCGTCCCGTGATTCCAAACTCACGAATCGTGGCAAACATTTCAGGGAAAATACTAATCACGGCAAAATACATCAGATCTCTACTTGCATAAACACTGCGTGAATGACGTTTTTATCAATCAAAAGAAATTACGATTAATAATCACTTTGCCATGCCACAAGCACGGTTTTCTCAGCCAAATCGACCTCAATCACCGTTTGCTTATGCCAAGGTATCAGGCGCTCCTCGGCATCTAAACTGTCTGACGTTGCCGCGACACGCATGATGTCATGGGCTCCGGTTTCAAACATTTCAGTAATATCGCCTAAGTTTTCGTCCTGCTCGTTTATCACGCGCAGGCCAACCAAATCTGACCAATAATATTCGTCTTCACCGGTTTCTGGCAAAACGTTTTGCTCAACCCAAATGGTCACGCCATTCATGGTCTCTGCAACGTTACGATCAGGGACTTGTTCAAATTGAGCGACAATGCCCGTCCCTTGCTCGCGCCACGCCTTTACAGTTAAAGGCTTCATGCCAGTAGCAGTTTTCATCCACCAAGGCTGCATGTCAAAGATTGCCGTGCGATCATCCGTGTCACTAAATACCCACAGCCAGCCTTTAATGCCATAAGGCTTTTTTAGCTGGCCGATTTTCATAAGTGCACTAGCGTTTGGAACAGATGACATAACGGCTAACCTAACGAGGACTAAAACAACAATGATAGATAAAGCAATGACTAAAGAACAAGGGTAAATACAGCTCAATCAACAGCGCTAAGCGCAATCAAAAGTAATAAACAGTTAATGGCGCACCCTGGTCAAACCAGTTACGCTATGTTTTCTAAAGTCTGTTGAGACTGCCATAGACCAGCTATCAGCGCCTCAGTGACGGTACAAACTTAAGCAGTTGCTTCAGTTTGAGCGGCAGACTTGTTATAAGCTTTTGCTAATGAAGCAACGCGATCTGAAGGTTGTGCACCTTTAGCGATCCACGCATCGTACGCTTCCATGTTTAGGCGTACTGCTTCTTCAGACTCTTTAGCGAGCGGGTTAAAAAAGCCAATGTTTTCAATGTAACGACCGTCACGCGCGCGGCGTTGATCAGCAACAACTACTTGATAAAATGGGCGTTTCTTGGCACCGCCCCGTGCTAAACGAATAACAACCATGTGAATTCTCTCTTTCGCAGGTATACCAAAAAGGGCATAATTATAGCACAGTCTTATTTTATTGAAAACATAAACCGTGCTTATTTAATTATTTATTAACAATAGCTTAAATGGCAAAGCATGTAAAATACAATTCAAAATATCTTGTTAATTTATAGCGGCAGAATGCTATTTCAGGTCTGGGTCTTCTTGCAAATTGACTATCGTAAAGCAACCTGTCTTACTATTTGATTATGCTATGCTACCAACAATAGCAGTGATAGAAATCCATAAAACATAAGCTTGTAAGCGCGCATACAGCGAGTTACTTTTTATCTAGATATTTAATTTATATAGACATTCAATAAAAATACCTGGTGGTGTTCTAAAAAGTATGCCGGCATCAGACGTAACCATAATTGATGTAAAAGAACACCATATCAAACACTTTGAAGTGATTATCGAGCTTCTTAGAGAAACAACAGGTCTTTCGAACGGCTCGTCGCAATCGGTGTCTAAGGCGACAGTTATTACCTTCTATACCTATGGTGTGCTGTTTGCCAATTCGTTTGTGGTCAAATTTAAAGGCGGTTATAAAACTGTCCCAGTTATCCATACTGATAGAGCCATAGCTGACTTTCAG